>NZ_JAOVFN010000021.1:27664-69813 GCF_034650275.1 Acinetobacter sp. IRS14 | reverse complement strand
ATTCGAACTGTGGACCTACTGATTACAAGTCAGTTGCTCTACCAACTGAGCTATGTCGGCGACGTGGAATGAATTCTACAGTTTCTTTAAAAAAATACAAGCCAAAAAATGACCACTTAAATTTTTTCTATCAATTTTTAAATGTTTATGGGCTTGGGCTTTAGAAATAGCTTAAGACTTCAACACATAAATAAAAGAATCAACACGTTCGCCACTATTTAAAGTGACTTGAACAGGTACTCTTTCGTATTCTTCGCCTTCAAAATCATCCAGTAATTTCCAGTTTGCATTTAAATGTTCTGAGTTAAAAACAAAACCTTGAACTTGATTGGTACTATCATCAAGCACAATTCCCAGATAGCCTAAATCAGCTCCCCAACCTTGATTATGTAAGGTTCCGTTGACCCAACCTTCTGCCCATTGTCCGCCAATATTTTCAAGTATATGTGCATTAGGACGACCTGGGCCTAAAGTGCCATAAACAAATAAACTCGACATGTGATTTTCCTTTAATTTAAAAATTAATGAGCTTTTGCGTGTGGTGTATAAACGACTAAAAATATTCCAAGTAACGACAGTACAACGGTTAAGCCTACAATCGCACTCCAGCCGCCGTGTAACCAGAACCAGCCACCTGCTGAGCCAACAATACTCGAACCCATGTAGTAAAACAGCAAGTACAAGGAACTGGCATGGGCTTTGGCTTGTTTGCTTTCAGCACCCACTGCACTACTGGTGAGCGAGTGGGTAATAAAAAAACCTGTGGTAATAAATGCAATACCAATAATAATGCCGAAAAGAGAGCTGAGCAGGGTCATGAGGCTACCCACAATCATTAACGCAAAGCCGCTCATCATCATGGTTTTTTTACCGAAGCGGTCGGCTAATGTACCTGCCAATGATGAAGACACCATACCAAAGCTATACGACAAGAAAATAAGGCTAATTTGAGTCTGACTCAGTGAATAAGGTGCTCCGCTTAAACGGAAAGTGGCGTAGTTAAACAAGGTAACAAACACACTCGTGAGCAAGAAACCAATAGTAAACAGGCGTAGTAATTTTAAATTACTTAAATGGGTCCGCCACATTTGCAGATGAAAATTTAAATTCAAACCCTTTTTCTGTACAAAATTACGCGAAGCAGGAAGTAAATTCAAAAAGGCAATCGAGCAAATAAAACAGATTGCGCCAAGTAAGCCTAAAGCAGTTCGCCAAGAAAAATATTCAATTAAAATGCCCATGCCGACGCGGCCCATCATTCCACCAAAAGCCGTACCTGCAATATACAAACCCATAGTTTTACCCAAGTGTTCAGGTGCGATTTCTTCGGCAATCCAAGCCATCGTTACGGCTGGTACACCGCCAAGCAATAGACCTTCTAGTGCTCGTGCTATGAGTAAGCTGTGCCAGTTAGGTGTAAACATAGCCACAATATTAAGAATAGCTGCACACAGCATTGAGCTGAAGATCACGCCACGACGACCAATTGCCTGTGAAAACGCGCTTGATAGCACAATTGAAATCGCTAAAAAGGCAGTTGTTAAAGACAGTGCGAGAGAGCTACTCGCAGGGCTAATCTGGAAGCTTTGACTAAATGCGGGCAGGAGTGGCTGTACACAATAAATCAGAGAGAAACTGGCAAAGCCCACAAGGAATAAAGCAAATCCTGCGTGTTTATAGGCTTTAGTCCCCTTGTGAATCCATTCGCGGGAAAGTATAGAAGTTGCCTCAGTGCTTAAGGTACTGGGTGTAGATGAAGAGTTCATATCATGACCATGACAGAAAGAAAGTGCAGTGCTTGTGAGGCATGCTGCATCGAGAAAATTCGATAAATTAAAATTAGCAATTTAGATGGTATTTTTCTAATATATTTAACAATAGGTCATGATATGTTTTATATATAGCGATGGAACTCAGACATATACGCTACTTTCTAGCAGTAGCAGAAGAAAAAAACTTTACCAGAGCTGCGCATCGTTTAAACATGAGTCAGCCGCCTTTAAGCATGCAAATACGGGACTTAGAGGAAGAGCTAGGTGCAGATTTATTTATTCGTTCTCCGCATGGGGTGGAGCTGACTGAAGCTGGGCTTGCCTTTTTTAATGCGATTCAGCCTGTACAACAACGTGTAGAAGATGCAGCGAACTTGGTTAAACAGGTAGCAAATGGTGAAGTGGGCCAATTACGATTGGGTTTTACAGGCACCTCAATGTTGAATCCTCTCATTCCTAAATGCGTTCGTTATTTCCAGCAGCAATATCCTAAAGTTGATTTAAAACTTGAAGAAGCGAACACCTTGCTGCTCATCGATTTACTACTCGAAGACCGCTTAGATGTTGCGATTATAAGGTCACCACGCAATATTCCAGACAGTTTAATTATTCAAGAGTTATTAGCAGAGCCACTCATTGCTGCTTTGCCTTCGGAGTCTTTTAATTTAGATGATTCAACGCAAGAAATTGATTTAACGGCACTGCGAGAGCTTGATTTTATTGTCTCACCACCTTCCATTAGCGCAGGGCTTTTCGATGCGATTAAACAAGCCTGTCATGAGCGTGGTTTTGAACCAAAAATTGGACAAAATGCACCGCAAATTGTGTCAATTTTATCGTTAGTGTCTGCAAATTTAGGGGTGTCTTTGGTGCCAGAGTCGACCAAACAATTGCAAATACAGGGCGTGGCCTATCGCTCTTTGAAGGCACCAATACCTACGGTGGGTTTAGGGCTTGCTTATAAAAAGCATGCCCCTTCACAAATGGCAATTAATTTTGCCAGTGTGGTGCAAGATGTTCTTCATTTCAATTAAATATTATGAAAAGGAAGTTAAATTTTATTCACTATATAATTATTTATAGGTCTAAATTTATACAAAAAATATTTAATTTTGGTTGAAAAATAGGCTTATGAATGAAGTTTTTATCTATAAACCATAAAAATTATTATTCTATTGTTTTTAACAAAATTTATGAAAACTTAATAATATTAAATATTCAGTAAAATTGTAAAATTTTTATATTAGTTTTATTAATAAATTAATTGGTAATTTAAATTTATTCTTAATTGTAAATAATCAATCAATTGTTAGGGGGTTTTGTAATTTAAATTTAAGCAAAGGTTTACTATGAATTTTTATAATTTTAATTAATTTAATGAAAATAAAATTTTATTTTTATATCTATTTATTTTTCATCCTGTATTAAAAGATTAATATTAAATTAAACTGAATAATTATGTTTTTTGTGAGTGTTTTAATCAATTTTTAGGACATGGATTTACGTTAAAGCAAATGCTACACTTGTGATTGATTTAGAAAGCTTAATATAAATAAAATTTTATAATCAAGGAAAATAATCAGATTTTAACTAATAGATATATTTTATTGGTAGTTAAATGTTCGATAGTTATTTATTTTGATAGTTAAAATTAGAAATATATGAGTTGAAATTTTGATCTTATTTTTTATTAATGGTTTATATAAAATGATTGACTAATTTAAATTTTATGAAAATTTTTTTGTGTTAAATAAAAAGTTAACATCATCAAAAATAGGATTCACTACTATAGAAATTATTATTGGAGAAAAAGCTAAATGAAATAAGTGAAATTTATTTATAAAGTAATATTGAAAATTTAAATAAAGACTTAAAAATAAGTCTAATTTAAAAGTTTGTGAATGTATAAAGGAAATAAGGGTTTTTGTTGTGGTACAAATTTTAAATAATGATTTAATGTTAGCTGAGCAGATCGTAAAATTAATTTTTCATAAGCGACGTTTATTAGCAAATGACTCAGAGCAAGAGAACTTTCAAGAAGAAGCTTTTTTACATATTCAAAAAGTATTGAATTTTGTCAAAAATAAACAACCTATTCATATGATTTTACCTGCTTTTCCAGCTAAATCACCAAATAGGAAAAAAACTTTAGATATTTTCCCTGATAAAGGTGAGGAATTAGCTTTAGCAACATTGAATAAATTATGTGAAAAAATAAAAAATATTTATTCACCTGGAGCAAAGTTAACTATTTGTTCTGATGGGAGGGTTTTTGCTGAACTAGTACGAATCCCAGATGAGGCCATATCTTCTTATAAATATGATCTTATAGAGAGAGTGGGAAAACCTTATGCAGATAATATTGATTACTTTGATTTAGATGATGTTTTTCAAGATATACCAGAATATAGCACACTGCGTGAAGAGTTGATGGTTCAATATGGAGAGTCATTACTAAGCTTAAAACACCGATGTAAGCAAGAAAAACCAGCAGCTGAAATGTACCGCGGGATTTGTCGCTTTTTGACTGAGGATTTTTCTGGTCTTAATGAATTCAAAGGTTGGTCAAAAAACCAGATATTGAATGTAGCTCGTATGAATGCTTACCGAGTAATTCAAAGAAGTAATGCATGGACTAATTTATTGAAAGAGCAATTCCCAAATTCGGTTCGTCTTAGTATTCATCCACAACCTCGAGTTTCAGAAAAAATTGGAATATTTTTGATGGACTCGGATGACAATTGGCGTACTCCTTGGCATTCGGTCGTTATACAAGATGATGATGGATTTACTTTAGTTCCACGACATAAAGCCGAAGAAGAAAATGCTTTATTAATCTTTAAAAACGGAAAAGCTAGCCATTATTTGCGTAATAACCAACAAGAAATGTAAGTACATATGGTTTTATATTTAGAGATTTGAATAATGTTTAGTGTAAAAGATTTATCTCCATTTGGAGCATTAATAACGGCATCGGATGTTCATGACAATATTAATGAGATCGGTACCGAGGTTTTAAATAACTTGTTGTCTCAATATAAAGTTTTAGTATTTCGTGGATTTAAAGCGTTACCAGATCCACAATATATTAACTTTTGTGAGTCATTGGGCAATCTGATGTATTGGGAGTTTGGTGCTTTACTCAATGTAAAAATGGAACAAGATCCTAAAAACCATATTTTCTCAAAAGGCAGGGTTGAATTGCATTGGGATGGAGCTTTTGCGAAACAAACTCCAAGAATTAATGCTTTTCAGTGTACCGTATCCTCAGAAGATGGGCGAGGTGGGGAAACACTTTTTGTTGATACCACACGTATTTTGAAAGATATACCTTCTAGTCAATTAGAAGACTGGAAAAAAATTAAGCTATCTTATTCGACTGAAAAAAAAGCACATTATGGCGGCTCAATTGATGTAAACCTCATTGAAAACCATCCTCATAAAGGCCATTCAGTTATCCGGTTTATTGAAATCGAAAATGAAGATAATCAGGAAGTGAATCCTGTACAGCTCTCCATTAAAGATACAAATCATCAACCCGTAGAATCACAAGAAATTGTTCAGTCAATTACAGAGATTTTATATGACCCTAAATACATGTACCAACATCAGTGGGTCAGTGGCGATTACATGTTGATTGATAATAATTCGGTATTACATGGCCGTGCAAAAGTTGAGGGTAATGTGAATCGACATTTAAAACGTGTCCATATCTTGTAACTAATCGATAGAAAACAAATCGATGGAAAGTGTTAATGGATCAAGTGCTTCAGCTGAAGTTATTAGGACAGATTTTCCATTGAGTAAGTGGTGATTCTGCTTATCAGCAGAATCATTACCTAGATTGCTCAAAGGTTTTTAGCTCAAATGAAATCAGTAGGTGAAATTCTAGCCGGAATTATAATAGGACCTAGTATATAGGGACTCTTTTACCAAATGTATTTGTC
Organism: Acinetobacter sp. IRS14; assembly: GCF_034650275.1. Taxonomy (NCBI): domain Bacteria; kingdom Pseudomonadati; phylum Pseudomonadota; class Gammaproteobacteria; order Moraxellales; family Moraxellaceae; genus Acinetobacter; species Acinetobacter sp. IRS14. The sequence goes on along the minus strand of NZ_JAOVFN010000021.1, from coordinate 64,094 downwards.
TCATTTCTGAAGTAATGTGTAGTAAAAAAATTAAAAATTTCCGTATGGGAGTTGCAGAAATTGAAAACTCTGTACAATCAGGTGTAGAAATTTTCTTAGCGGCTTATCTTGTCTAACACTATTTTTTTCTTCTTATAAAATTTGAATAATGAGCTACTTCGAATTTACAAGTGACTCATCATCATTTTCCTCACTTTAGAAGTTTACAAACCATTAAAAAAGCACAAATAGTAAAATCTATTTGTGCTTTTAAGCTATAAATTTTTAGTTCTATCGAGCTAAATAAATTTAGCTTTTCACTCTAAACCAAGCAGCATAGAGTGCTGGGACAAAGAATAAAGTAAGTATCGTTGCTACTGCTAAACCACCCATAATCGCAATTGCCATTGGGCCCCATAATGTGGAAAGTGTAAGAGGAATCATTGCTAAAATTGCTGCTAAAGCTGTCAATAGAACAGGACGAGTACGACCTACAGTGGCTTGAATAATCGCTTGTTCTGGCGTTTGACCAGTAGAAATATTTCTATCTATCTGATCAACTAAAATAACCGAATTACGCATAATCATACCAGCTAGAGCAATTACTCCTAATGTGGCCACAAAACCGAATGGTGCACGAGTAATCAATAAGGCTAGGCTTACTCCGATCATGCCAAGTGGAGCTGTTAATACCACCATAAACATGCGACTGAAGCTTTGCAGTTGTAGCATCAAGAATATTGCCCAAAGTAGTAACATCACCGGCATAACAGATTGAATAGCTGCATCTGCTTTAGCACTTTCTTCAATAGTTCCTCCAGTTTCAATACTGTAGCCAATGGGTAACATTTTACGAAGATCATTTAGCATCGGTTCTATTTGCTTTGAGACATCTGGTGCTTGAGCACCAGACACGTCAGCACGGACGCTGAGAGTTGGTAAACGGTTACGTATCCAGATTCCTCCTTCTTCTAATACAGGTCTGAGTTCAGCGACTTGATCTAGAGGAATATTTTTTCCATTTGATGCACGAATCGTAATTTGGCCCATTTGAGCTGTATCAAGCCGATTATCTGCTTTCGCTCTTGCTACAACATCAATTAACTCTGTGCCTTCTCGTATCTGGGTAACTGTATAACCACTTAATAACATTTGTAAGGTACGTGAAATATCTTGCGAGCTTACTCCTAAACTACGGGCACGTTCCTGATTAATGATAAATCTGATGGCTTTACTACGTTCGTTCCATTGAAAATTGACATCACGTATATTTGGATGCTGACGCATAATGTCGCGAACCTCGGCAGCAATTTCACGAACTTTTTCAGGATCTTTACCACGGACCCTAAACTGTACAGGGTAACCAACAGTGGGACCTAGCTCTAAACGATAAACCCGTGTTCGAATATGAGGGAATTGCTGAATGAGACGATTATGTAGATCAGAAGTTAATTGACTCGCTTGTTCAATATCTTTTGGATAAACAATTAACTGTGCATAATTATTTTTAGGTGTTTCTGGATCAAGAGATAGATAAAAACGAGGAGAACCACTTCCTACATAAGCTGTGTAATCTCGAACCCGTTGATCACTGGAAAGTAATTTTTCAACCTGTTTCGTTGCGTTTAACGTTGCCGTGTAACTAGCACCTTCTTCGAGCTGTACATCAATTAGAATTTCTGCACGCGGTGAATCTGGAAAGAATTGTTTAGGAACGAATTGAAATGCAACTAAAGCGAGAACAAAGCTAAGAACAGTGGTCAGTAAAACCCATTTCCTTTTTTTGACGCACCATGCAATTTTACGACTAAACCATTGAGAAAGTTTATCTCTGTATGAATTTTTCGAGGAATGAGAATGATGTGGCTGTACTTTGGGAAGTAAAATTGTGCCTAAAAAAGGAGTAAACAGTACTGCTACAAACCAAGATACAATTAAAGAAATCCCAACCACCCAAAAAATTGATCCGGTAAACTCACTTGTTGAAGATAATGCAAAGCCAACTGGAACAAAGCCCGCCGCTGTAATTAAAGTACCTGTTAGCATAGGAAAAGCTGTATTACTCCATGCAAAACTCGCAGCTTTAAAACGGTCCAGACCTTCTTCCATTTTGACTTGCATCATTTCAACAGCAATAATCGCGTCATCGACTAACAAGCCCAAGGCAATAATAAGTGCACCTAAGGAGATTCTTTGTAAATTTATATCTAGGCGCCACATAAAGAAAAAGGTAATACCCAAAACTAGTGGAACAGATAAAGCAACCACAATCCCTGTCCGCACGCCTAAAGCAAATAAACTGACGGCAAGAACAATGCCTAAAGCTAGAATAAAGTGTCCGAGAAATTCATTAACTGAATGCTCAACGAGACTAGGTTGATCCACTACTTTTTCAATAAAAATACCTGCAGGTAAGTTTTCTTGTACCTCTTTAATACGTTGATCTAGATGTTTGCCCAAAGAAAGAATATCGCCTTTTTCTGTCATTGAAACAGCAAGACCAGTGACACGTTCACCATTTCGTCTCATAGACATTTGTGGGGGATCGATAAACCCTTTATCAATATGAGCAACATCCCCTAAATGAATATTGTGTGTTCCGACTTGAACTACGATATTTTTTAAGTCTTGTACGCTTTTTACATCTCCATCAACACGAGCATATATACGGGCATGAGGACCTTCAAAAGTTCCTGCTGGTTCGACTGCATTTTGTTTTTGTAATTCATTAACTAAGTCTAAGGGAGAAATACCCAGTTGAGCTAACTTGGCATAATTGAATTCAATATAAAAGCGAGGTTCTTGAACGCCTAATAGAATGACTTTGGAAACATCAGGAACCTGAAGTAAGTGGTCTCTTGTAGAAAGAAGAACCTGCTTCATTTGGACATCATCAAATCCATCAGCATGAAATGCGTAAATAGACCCAAAGGTATCTCCAAAGTCATCATTAAAAAATGGTCCTTGGATATCTTGAGGCAAATTTTGCCGTATGTCGTTTACTCGTTTACGTGCTTGATACCAACTTTCTTCAATTTGACTTTTACGTGTCCAGTCTTTCAGAACTAAAAAGATGGTTGCTTGTCCTGGGCGTACATAACTTTGTACATAATCATAATTAGGTACTTCTTGAAGTGTACGCTGAATTTTTTCAACAACCTGTTGTTCTAAATCTCGTGTAGTAGCGCCTGGCCAATTTACATCTATTGTCATGACCTTTATCGTTAAATTTGGATCTTCAGCGCGCCCTAATTTAAAATAAGCTACAGTACCTAAAAGAAGAGACAGTAGCATCGCGAAAATAATTAATGTTCGATGCTGGAGTCCCCAACTGGATAAGTTAAATCCTTTCACGGTAACCTCCCATCCCATGCTTTTACAGTCATCTTGCTATCGAGACGATGTACGCCAGCCGTAACAATTTGTTCACCCACCTGAATACCATTGGCAACCGTAATAGTTTCAGTATTGATTTTGCTAAGTTTAACTGGACGAAGCTGAAGATTTTTTGCACCGTGGGGTAATATCCAAACGGCTGTTTGTTGTCCTTTTTGGAAGAGGGCACCAATAGGTAAAATAATCTGTTGATCTACATTCTTATTTAAAAAATGGACTGTTGCTGTCATACCTAATTTAGCTGCAGCTGGTAAATTTGATATAGAGATTCGAACACGATAAGTACGACTATTTGGATCTGCAACAGTCGCTATTTCACGCACATGACCCGTAAAAGTATGGTCAGATAAGCTAAGTAATTTGATGCTGACCGGTTGGTCTATTTTGATTTCATTAATCTGACTTTCAGGAACATCTATCTGTACTTCATTTTCACCATTTTGAGCTAATTTAAATATAGGCGTGCCAGCTGACACAACCTGTCCACTTTCTGCTTGAACTTCCGCAATTGTTCCTACTGCTGGTGAACGTAAAGTCGTATAACTTAAATCGTTTTGTGCCCGATCAAGGCGACTTTGTGCTGCATTTACTTGTGCTTGAGTGTTTTGATATAAGTTTTCAAGACTATCGAGATCGGATCGTGAAATAGCGCCTATGTTAACCAGACTACGATTACGTTGAAGATCTCTTTGTAGTCTTGTGAGAGTGCTTTGTGCTTGATGCAATTCAGCAGTTGCTTCCTGAATACTAAGTCTAAACGGAGTATCGTCTAACTGGGCCAAGGCTTGATTTTTTGTAATAGAAGCTCCTGTATCTACTAGACGTTTAATGATACGACCTGCTACCCGAAAAGAAAGTTGGCTTTCAACTCTAGGTACAATATTTCCTGAAAAAGATAAATTAGAGAGCTCACTAGCAGGATGGGCTGTGGTGAGTTGAACAGCAATAACCTTTTCTGGCTCTTCGGTTTTATTACTACAACCAATTAGGGGGAGAATACTTACAAGAAATAAAATTATAAAAATCATGTAGATATTTGTTTCTAATGATTTTAATTGATTTTTAAACTCAATCGGAGGCATTTCGTAGATCCTTAAAGGGATTTTTAAATAACTAAAGTTTTCAGAGGAATATTTTTGTACTGGTTCGCAAAATATTTGAATTTTGTACTGTTTTGTATAAAATAGTCAATAAATTTTTTATGGAGATAGCAAATGGAAATTAAATCTCGAGGCAGACCGCGCTCTTATGACCCTGAGCAAGTATTAGAGCGGGCATTACATGCATTTTGGAAAGGTGGATTTTCAGGAACTTCTCTTGATACTTTGGCTTTGGCCACAGGTTTAAACCGACCAAGTCTTTATGCTGGCTTAGGAGATAAACGCACAATCTATATTAAAGCGATGCATTATTTCCAAAAATATGCCCAGACAGAATTTGGCAAAGCATTGGAACATAAAGATACGGATAGGTCGTTTGCCGATGTTATTTTGAGATATTTGCGAACAGCTCTCGAAGTAGATGGATATCATGAAGATATCGATTTGAGTGGATGTGCAGTTATATCAACAGCCATGGCTGATGCGTTGGCTGATAATGAAATCCAAGCTGTATTAAAAGAAGTTTTAACAGAAATGAATGAACAGCTTTATCAACGATTGAGCCTAGCTAAACAAAATCTAGAATTGCCTCATGATACGGATATTGATGCATTAGCTTTCTTAATGACTTCTGCCGCGCATAGTATTGGAATTCGTGCTAGGGCAGGTTTAGACTTACAGCAAATCGAAATATTGCTACTTTCTGTATCTAAAATTCTTTGCCCAACTTAAAGTAGAAATGTGTCTAAATTAAATAAAGCTCTCTAAGGTTTATCAATAATATTTTTAAAATTAGATAAATTGGGTTTTAAAGAGAGCTTAGATTTTGTTCCATTATCAAAATTAAATTTGCACTAGGCTTTAGGTGCTTTATTCATTAAAAAGATGCCTGAAATAATAAAAATCGCGCCATATAAAAACGACAAAGTTGGCTGTTCATGAATGAAAACCCATGCCATAAGCGCTGCAAAAATAGGTTCAGAAAGCTCGGTCACTTGTACCTTTGCGGCACTCATATAAGACAACGCTTTAGTAGTACAGAAAAAGCCGAGTATGGTTGGCAGAACAGCTAAACCAATCAAACCTAAAACAATGTCAGTATTAAAATGAATACTATGCAAGTTTATTAAAAACGGAACGGCAAGATAAACGCTGCCAAATAGCAATAAATACTTGGTAAGAAACAGCCCGCCGTTTAATTTGAACCTTTTAACTAAAACTGAAAATAGGCCATAGCCAGTACCAGCAATTGAGGCATTGATCAGCATTAATAAACTATTTTCACCTTTCCACGAAATGATACTAATACCAGCAACTGCCAATAATGTTCCTACAAGAGAATGCAAGTAGATGCTTTCTTTTAAAATGAACCGACCAAAAAATAGGGCAGAAATAGCAGCCGAAGCCATAAGTACCACCACCACATTGGCCGCAGCACCATGGTTGTAGGCAATAGTTTCGAAAAAGAATAGTGAAAAAATCCCTAAAAAGGCACATATCGCAATTTGGAAAAAAACGCTGAGCTTACTTGGCGTGCTGCTAATAAAAGCAATTTTTTGACTAAGAGGGACTTTAAATAAAAACACACTTAAGAAGAAAAAGGCGATAATTGTTTTTAAAAAGGCAATGTCTTGTGGGTTTAAACCACTGTGCATAAGTAATTTACTGATCACACCAATAGAGGCATTGAGTGCAGCAGCACAGAGTGCAAATAGCGTTCCAATAACTAGATTATTCACTCTTATAATTCTTCCTGAGTTTTATGCATGCAGTCTACATTATTTTTTTGAGGAATATTCAACTAAAATAATTAGTTAGTGCTTAATATTTTTAACGAATTATTTTGAATTTTTTAATAAATCTTTATTAACGACTAAAGACGTTCTAATAGACTTTTGTTTCAAATAATTGTGATTTATAGAGCTAACTCATATTATATAATTATTTAATTATTAAAGAATTTTAAAAATGATTAAATCTATTATTTCAGGTTGCGCGGTTCTTACACTTTCAGCTTTGGCGGTCACGCATGCAGAGTTTTCTTTTGAACAAGAGCTACAGCAAGGTTGTAATAAAGTGAAGCAATACGCGAGCTTAGGTAAGAAAAACTACGACCAAAAACAATATAAAAAAGCGCTCGAAAACTTCCAAAGCCAAGCCTCTTGGACTGCATTTTGTAAGGCTAATGCAGATGAAACCACAGTTAAATTTACTGACCGTGATATTGAAGTTGCCAACAATAATGTGGGCTTAGCATATGCCAAATTGGATCAGCCACTTTGGGCGAGAGCATGGTTTATGCTCGATGAAAAATCAAAATCGAGCCAGTTTAATCTTAAGCAGTTGCCTACACCTAAAGCCTCAAATGATTTGTCAGGTGAATATGTGCGTTACTCAGGCTTTGGTGAGTGGGACCACATCACGGTAAGCCGTGAGAAGGGCCAATATGCAATCAGCTATGCTGGTTTATATATGGGACTTAGAAGCTTAATTTACGGCCCGAACATGGGTGAGTTTGGCACTACAATGCCGAGTGGTAAAAAGCAAATCGTCTATAAAGATCAAGATTGTCGCATTCAACTCGACTTTAAAACCAACGCGAAATTAGGAAATTATATTCAAGCCAAACAAAGCGAAGGTGAGTCGGGCTGTGGTTTTGGACATAATGTTTATGCAGATGGTACATATTTAAAAGTTGAGTCTGGGAAATAAACCTAAAAATAGGGAATTGAATGATGAAAAACATATTTGCACGTTTACTACTTCTTTCGACGGTTATTTTGTCTGCTCAGGTATATGCAGATGTAGCAAATACATCATGCAAAGAAGTGAAATTCCAAAAATCTGATGAGGCGTGGAGTGGGCACTATTATTTAAATGGCGTGATGGAAGTCGGTTCAGAGCTTTTACTTCAGCCAGACGGTAAATTTAAATGGATGCTCGCTGTGGGTGCTTTAGATCAATATGCCGAAGGTACATGGTGGAAAAACGGTGACTGTATTGGTTTAAAACCAGACTCTAAATTTAAAAAGAATTTAAGTATTTTCCCTGAAAGCTTAACGATTTCAGATAAATCTTTAGATGCGATTTGGGAAGGCGGACGCCAACAAGGCACATATAGCAAAGACTAAACTAAAAAGTCCGATACAGAGTCGGACTTTTTTATAGCTTAAATTTTAGTGATTGACCGCAGCAAGTTGCTGAGCGTTATAGCGTGCGCCCATGTTTGGGTATCTCGCGATAATCGCTTGAATTTCTGCCAAGTCTGCTGTTGTTAAATGAAGGTCTACAGCACCCGCATTCTCCACAAGTCGCTCGATTTTACGCGTACCCGGAATTGGAATAATGTCTTCACCTTGCGCCAAAATCCAAGCCAAAGCCAGTTGAGCCGCTGTCGCATTTTTGCTTTGAGCAAAGTCGCTAAATGCTTGCGCCAAGCTTTGGTTATTTTTCCAATTGTCGCCTTGATAGCGTGGTAACTGACGACGGAAATCACTTTCGTCTAGGCTGCTCACATCAAGCGTATTGGTGATTAAACCACGCGATAGCGGTGAATACGGCACAAGGCTAATACCTAACTCGCGAATAGTTTGAAAGTGTGTATCTTCCAGCTCACGAGTAAGCAATGAATATTCATGTTGAACCGCGGCAATCGGGTGAATCGCATGCGCTTTACGAATGGTTTCAGCCGAAGCTTCACTGAGTCCTAAATAACGAACTTTACCTTGTTTCACTAAGTCCGCCATTGCGCCAATGGTGTCTTCAACTGGAATGTTTGGGTCAATACGATGCGCATAATACAAATCAATCACGTCTGTATTTAAGCGTTTTAAACTGTTTTCGACCGCAACTCTAATCCACTCTGGAGAACCGTCGATATAAGACTCTAAAGAGTTTTGTGGGTTAAGGTTGTCTTCTTTATAGCGAAAGCCAAATTTGGTCGCCAAAAACACTTTGTCGCGATGTTTTTCTAAAACTTTTGAGAGCAAAACTTCGTTTGCACCGTTGCCGTACATGTCGGCGGTATCCCAAAAGTTAATGCCGAGGTCTAATGCCTTTTCTAGAGTGGCAATGCTTTGTGTGTCGTCTGAGGCACCATAGGCAAAGCTCATTCCCATGCAACCTAAACCAAGTGCTGATACTTTTTCGCCTGTTTGTCCTAAAGTTCTATATTTCATTTTTCACACTCTTTTTGCAAAATCACTTGAGTAGAAAAACTATAAAATGCTTTGGCTCAAACTGACGTATAACATTCAAACCAATAATTATAAAATTCAAACAATCTGTTTTTAGGCTACACAGTCTTCGCGGAACTTTTTAGGTGAAAAGCCAGTATTTTTCTTAAAGAAGTTGGTGAAATACCCTGAGTATTCAAAGCCTAAGCTATAGGCAATTTCGGAAATATTCCAACTGGTGTGTTGTAGCAGCGCTTTGGCTTCTTGCGTAATGCGCGAACTAATATGCTCAGAGGTGGTTTTGCCTGTGGCTTCTTTGACAGCGCGGTTTAAGTGGTTCACATGCACAGACAGGCCATAGGCATAGTCATTTGCCGTTTTGAGTTTAAGCTGAAAATGAGGCGAGTCGATCGGGAACTGGCGCTCTAATAATTCAAAGAACAAATGGCAAATCCGAACCGCAGCATTACTATGTTTTTCAAACTGTTGGGTCGGTTGCATTTTCATGGCTTCATGCACAATCAGATGCAAATAGTTTCTTAAAACGTTGTATTTATGAATATAGTCTGAATTTATTTCAGTCATCATCTTTTTGAAAATAAATGAAATTTCTTGAACTTGTTGGTCGTTTAAAAAATATAGCGGGTCGCCGTCGACTTTAAACAGCGGCGAGTCTTTTAAAAAGCTTTGTCTCGATTCTTGGTTTACAAACTCTTCGGTAAATAGGCAAAACCAGCCTGCTTGTTCGGGCGAATTAATTTCCCATGCATAGGGAACCATTGGGTTTGAAAACAGTAAAGCAGGGCGGTCGACTCGTATCCAGCGGTTGGCGTAGTGAAGTTCACCTGTGCCTAAAACCAGTGAAATTTTATAATAATCGCGGCGGCTATAAGGCGTGAGAAAAGAGCAGGCATCACGTTGGAACACGTTAAAATGTCCAAACGAAGTCGATGGAACCGAGTAATCGCTATCTCTGGTTAAAGAAAAGCGGCGATAAAAATCATGTATGGTTTCCATGTCTTTGCCTGCATGCGTTATCAATTTATTTAAAGTTATAAAATTCAAACTTTATTTACTGTAGCTTTTATTTATAGCGCGATCAATCTGTTCATTTAAACAGTTTTGAAAATGAATAATTTTTTATAAATACTCTGGGTAAGCAATGTAAGAGGACTCTACACATTCGAAGCCCATTTGGCGGTAAAGCGTAACCGCTGGGGTGTTATCAACGTCGACAATTAAGTGGGCAATCCGTCCAGTTGCAACAATCCGATTAACTGCAAATTTTAAGATGCGTTCGGCAAAACCTTTTCGGCGATAAGCAGGGAAGGTATATGTGCCGCCAATAGAAACGAGTCGATCGGTTTCTATGCCTAAACGCACTATCGAAATGATTTGTTGATCTGCTTCAAGCACAATAATTTTTTCTTGTTGAATTAGAGATGCCCAGTCAGGTGTTTCATTTACTGAGCGCTCTTTATTGTATTGATGCTGATATTCGTTAAGGCGGGCAATGTCCGAGAGTTCAGCCAAGCGACCTTGAGCTTCAGAAAATTGGCGTGAGCAAACCATGATCCATTGATCATATTCTCTTAAAATGCGTCCTTTTTGTTTTATCTCGGCATGTAATAAGTCTCGCCCGATTGCGGTCGTTACAATCCGACGCGGTTGAAGCTCTAAAATTGATGTACAGAGCAATGCCCCAGATGATGCCTCTGATGGAACCCAAAAACAGGTGCCCCCAGCAAGAATGACCGCGACTCCTAATAGTTGCTCGGCGTTTTGTGAGTCATACAAACGTAAGAGTTGCCACTCGGTATTAGTAGTTTGTGTTTGATCAAGAAAGGCCATTGCCCCAATAGAATAATAAAATCGATCATCAAGCCATTGGAAGATGAGTTGGTATTCTTCTGAACTGGTGGGAGGTCCCTTTATTATCATTATTAATTACCTATTCAAATGATGAACTCAATCATAATTCACTATCCTACATTTTTATTATTATCATGATATCGTTAAATTTAAGTTGAATGACTGTTTAGTTTAAATATCTAATTGAATAAACAACAATAATTATTTAACCAATTTCTATTCAACCTTACATTGACACTCCAAAACACGCGGATTATCCTTTGCCTGCTGGCCTACATTGCCAGCCGGTTTTAGCAGACCGCGGTACAGTGCATCAGATTTAATCCTTCTGAGGATAGAGTCTGCTTGTATTCCACTCGTCTCCCTGACGTTACGTTATGGTAGGGCGGAGGGGGGACACCTTCGGGTGTGCTGGTTCTGTACCCAGTCTGCTAACCCCCTTTCGTTCTGCCACCATCTTTTAGCAGAGATTGGCAGAATCCTTATTTGTACAGGAATCCGTCATATGCGTACTATTTCATCTCTCTCATTGGCAACCATTGCCAAAATCTTTGACTCGATACCCAACTGGTCTTTAAAACGGTTTAACCGACTCTAGGTTTTAAGCCATAGGTCATTACGACTAAAAAATCATAGCAACAATAAAACCTGAGATAGGCGAGCACACCATTTTTTGTGTGGCTTTTGCATGCCTGTTTTTAACGCTCAATTTAAGAGTGACGGCATTTCTATCTCTTTTACATACAACAAAAAATTATTTTAAACGGTATAAAAATGCCAAATTTAGAAGCTTCATTTAGAGCATTAAGCGTGCTCCACGCAGCAAAAAATTTATTTAAACAACATGGGTTTTACATTGGGATAGATCGAATTATTGAGGAAGCCAAAATCCCCAAAGCTACTTTTTATAACTATTTTCACTCCAAAGAAAGGCTCATTCAGATGAGCTTAACTTTTCAAATAGATGCATTAAAACATGAGGTGTTTTCAATTATTCATTCGTACCGTGAACTCATGGCATTCGATAAACTCAAGAAAATTTACCTCTTACATGCAAACTTAGACGGCTTTTATCGGTTGCCATTTAAAGCTATTTTTGAAATTGAAAAGATCTATCCAACAGCTTATAAACTCGTGATTGACTATCGAAACTGGTTCATTAAAGAAATTCATAAATTCCTTTTAACTGTAAAAGCGACTGCTACAGTTGAAGATGCACACATGTTTTTATTTGTGATTGATGGAGCCATGGTTCAGCTTTTAGGGGCCAATAACACAGATGAAAGGGATGCATTACTCGACTATTTTTTAAGTCGAGTTTAATGGGGTGAAGCCCGACGGGAGTTGGGCTTTTTAAAGTTTATTTATTTTATTACTCTGTGTACTAGAGTAATTATTGAAATATTCTCCAAAAAAATATTCATCTTTAGTTTGAAAAAAGAAGTTAAATTCTTTACTCATCATAGAATCATGTTGCGCTTGTTTATGAAAAATAGGAGATATTTGGTTTAAATAGTAATAGATACAGTCAGTCGTATTATTAAATACATTTAATGGTTTTAATTTGGAATATAAATCTGTTAGTGCATTAATAATAGGTCGAATATCTGGATTAAATGTCCATAGTAAAATTTCATTTTCCTCACATCTAATTACTTCATATTCTTCTAGATTTTTGGGTTGAATCGAGTAAAGTTGTGCTCCACTTTCACTATAAGTTGAATATAGTAATTTTGTGATTTCTAACTGAGAATGTGTGATTTCTTGTTCACGTATTAGCTTAGATGTCTTCAATAAATTTGGTAGTTCATGAATGTTATCTTTCGTAAATTTATTAAAAGAATGCATAACATTTTGGATAAGGTTTAATTCACCAGTTCCTGTAATAATACCGTTTTCCCACGGAAAGAGCTTTTGAATACCATCTTGATATAAATATGAGCCATTATCCTGATGAGGCACAGCACTACGAGTATCTGCTGCAATAGCAATACTATCCTCAAGTTGAATAGCAAGAATAAAGGTCATAATATTAAGAGAGTTAAGTTAATTTTCATGGAATCTATTTTAGGAAGACAAATAAATTTTTACCAGATAAGGTTTTGTATATGGCTGGCGGTTCTCAGATCATTATTAATAAAAATGGTATTACATTAATTACTCCAGCAAAGTTTGAGGTAAAAGCTGGACAACACCTATTTAAAGGTGGGGCAGAAGTCGGAGTAAATATTCAAGGATTACCCGCTTATGAAGCATATAACGAGAAGTTCCAAATGTTATTACCTTCTGGTGAACCCATGAAAAAAGTAGATTATAAAATTTCTACCGATGGAAATGAGTACATCTCTCAAGCAGATGACAAGGGGCGATCTAAACGTATTCATTCTTCTAAGGAACAAAATTTAAAGTTGGATTTAAATTGGATAAGTTTCGAGGCTGATTCTGCTGACAATGATGGTGATGCTAAATGAGTGGAAGTCTTGATTGGGACAGTAATACCAATACTTCGGAAAATAGCTGTAAAGCTGTTCAATGTGATTGTTTAACTTTCTGGGAAATTTATCAGCAAGAAGCTATAAAAAGAGTTTCTAACCTTAAAAGTGCGAATCATTACAAACTTGAACCTGGGTATGAGGCTAGAGCAAGGCGTATTGCTTCAGTCTATGCCAGAATTTATTTAGAACAAGAAATTTCAGGAACTAAACTATTTAGAGGTCGTTACTATTGGATGGGACTTGGGGCATTTGCGTCTAAAACGGTAGCTGCTATTTTTAAACATGGTTTAACTACGTGGGGATATAAGTGGGCACCTGTGATTTCTGGTGCCGTAGGCGGTGTTTTAACAGCCCCTGTTATTAGCTCTATGATTCGAGATCCCGTACATTCTTTTGCTAAGGGCAACTTATGGTTATTTATGGATATCGCACCATGGCATTATGCATGGAGTGCTTCATCAGCCTCCTTTAAAAGTTGTATGAAAGCCCGAAAAGTATCTGGTTTTAAACATATTAAAAAAGAAGTTGAGAATTTGCCGTGGTCTAACTCCTTATCAGTTATTAAACAATTAGGATGGACTGACCAGATAGAAGAGGGTTTTGGGTATTTACCTGATATTGAAAGTACTTTTAAGCGAGCAGGGAAAACTCGAAACGATAATTTTAAAACGGCCGCTAAAAATCTTTTTGACCATTTGATGGCGATTGCAGTTCAAGAACAATTTAATATTTTACAGGAGCTTGTGTGGAAGGAGTGGAAAGTCCAGAAACAGGCTTCTTTACAACGATTTACTGGTTTACCAGATAGTACTCTTGTTTTAACTAGTGATTATGGTGTCGATGCAGTTAAACCTAATAAACAAGGACAGTATAAAGGACGTCATGCAGGTGTTCTATCCCAACTACCTGAAACGGTTTATAGCGAACCATTAGAGGGTACTCAGGTTGAAGTTTATGATAGCCGTATAAAATGGATTAAAGTTGCGGCTTCTAAATATCATCGATTAATGCAAAGCGATAAAGGACGAGACTTTTTAGAAAAAGAATTAGGGGTTATTTCAGGATGGGGAGATAGCAAAGCAGAGTTTAAAGTAGGGAAAGATAGTAATGATGGCAAAATTTAGACAATATTTCCTAATTTTGATTTTTGGATTATTACTTTCCGCTTGTCAGCCAACATCAGAACATAATGAGAATTTGACTATGAATCAGCAGGCCTACACTTTGCATATGGGTGAAAAAGGTATTCAAGATTTTTCAAAGTATAGTGATGGAAATGTCGATAATCATCCAGCTGGCGTTAGCTTTAGAGAACTTCAATTTTCGCCTCCTAACTTAGGAAAATTAACCATAGAGAATGGTCCAAATAGTTTACTAATCGAGCATGTTTTTTCTGTATTAGGTACTCAATATGATAAGAATGAAGGTATTCAAGTTTTAGATATTGATGCCGGTCTCACAAAAGAAGAGTTTGCTACTCCAGAGCAGGCTTATCAAAGCTATGTGGCTTTAATGAAACGTATTAATCAGGCTGGTTGGAAAAACTATTTCTTCACAGATGCTCCGCGGATTGCTAAAGAAGATAATATTAAACATCTATCTAAAAGTCGTGATGTCATTGACCCAAGCTATATTTTTAGTTTTGAAGAATGGAAAAATATAATAAATAATATTCCTACAAAGTCATTGGGTTATCGTCTATATGCTAATGGAGTTATTTTAGATATCAGTTTAAAAAGAACAGCTAAGAATGAGCGTAATGAAGAGCAATATATGCTTAGATTTAGCTTTCAGAGTGTTCGTTACAATGAAAGAGACTCAATTTCTGACTCTGATAAAATGACACCTAGTGAGTTGGAGCAAGCGTTTAAAAAGAGATTAGTTGAAAATAAAAAATATCGGGAAAAGGAAGAGAGAAAAGCTAAGGCTGAAGGCTATCATATCGATGAAGAATATACAGATCCTGATGTTTGGCCATATATTAAATAATTAATTTCTAAGTTTAAAATAATGAAAAGGCTTAAATTTAAGCCTTTTCGAATAACTCTAATTACTGCTCACTCAAAACCAATTGCTTAATCTTAACCGCTTTCTCAAAGTGATCTAGCTTATGCAACATAATCCACCAATGGGCTGCTTCCATCAGTAACTCAGGGTTATCATTCTTATTTTTAAAAAAAGCATAAAAAGATAGACCAACATTGTCTCCCTTCTTTTCAATTTTATCGTCGCATCCCTTAACAAAAATTTCTCTTAATTCATTTCTCATATTTAGTATCACTTCAAGTCTATAAAACTAAGACGACTTATTACGTTCGCCCCAATCGCACATCATATCTAATAAAGGAATCAAAGACTGTCCTCTTTCTGAAAGACGGTACTCAACTTTAGGTGGAATTTGAGGGTATTCCTTGCGAATAATAAGCTCGTCTCTTTCTAATTCTTTAAGTGTATTGCTGAGTGTTCTAAATGAAATATTGCCAATGCAGCGTTGCATCTCATTAAAACGCATGACATTTTTTTCATACAGCCAATACATAATAATCATTTTATATTTGCCATTAATCAAAGAAAGGGTGTAGCCGAAACCTGTCTCTTCTAATGGCGTATGTGATGGAACGCATTCAGTCATTTTTAAAATCTACACTATCTTTTAGTATAGTATATAACACAAATTACCGTACTTATATTTAGGAAAGCACACTTCTATAATCGATTTATCAACTTTTCGATAAGAGTGTTTTCATAATGAAAAAGACATTAGTCATCGTTACGCATCCTCACATAGACCAATCTGTTGTAAATAAAAGATGGGTAGAGGAACTAGAAAAACATCCAGATCAATTTACAGTTCATCAAATTTATCAAGCCTACCCCGATGGGGTGATTGATGTTGCTAAAGAGCAAGCACTGGTCGAAGAACACGAAAATTTAGTATTTCAATTTCCAGTGTATTGGTTTAACTGTCCACCGCTTTTGAAACAATGGATTGATGAAGTTGTGACTTATGGTTGGGCGTATGGTTCAACAGGTGACAAGCTTAAAAATAAAAAGTTTATGCTGGCTGTATCTGCTGGTGTTAAAGAAAACGTTTATTCAGAGCAGGGTGAATATAAGCTTTCTTTAGAGCAGATATTTACTCCATTTAAGCTAACGGCTTTATATGTGGGGGCGGATTATCAACCACTTCATGCATTTTATGGTTTAGACACAAACCCTTCGGAAGATGACGATGTTCCGACTCACCAAGACATAGAGAATAATGCGATCGAGTACGTTCAGAAGTTATTAGCGTTGTCTAAGTAAGTTTTAAGGTAGGAAGGCCTGAATGTGAGGTTTGGGCCTTTCAAAGTGAAAAATAGTTTTGATATATTTATGATTTATGAATAAATAGTTTGCAAAAATTGAATTTGTCTATAAGTTGAAAAATACAATAATACGTCTTTGGAAAAAATTATGAATATCGCGCCTTTTCCATTTCAAATTACAAACTGGGAAGAAATTGAAGTCACTGAATATAGCGGTGAAACAGGAAAAGCTTATTGGAAAACTCAATTTTTTGGTGAAGAAACAAATAAAATTAGAGTGAGACTTGTTGAGTACTCAGCAAATTACTTAGCAGACCATTGGTGTGAAAAAGGGCACATATTATTTTGCCTAGAAGGCGAGCTAGAAAGTAGATTGAAAGACGGAAGAACATTTACTTTAACTTCAGGGATGAGTTATCAAGTCGGAGACAATTCAGAGCCACACCAGTCTTTTAGCCTTCATGGTGCGAAGTTACTTATCGTTGATTAGATTTATACAAAGAACGCAATCAAATAAAGGGATAAAGGCTTAAATATATTGTGATAGGGGCTCAATTATCTAGTAAAACCCGGTGAGACTAATGTCACCGGGTCGTATTAAGTGTATTAGCTCAGACTTGATCTGACGGTTTTCACTGGCAGCACACAATCGAATCTAATAGTCTGCTTTGAGCAAAATATAGTCATTCTCCCCCTGCTAACTACACTTTGAATTGATTCATGGTATGCGCTTCTGAGGGCAAAAAACAGTTTATGTTTCTGGTAAGTCGATGATTACCAGTGTGCCAAAGCTGCCAATTTCCACGGTATGAGGAACTCCGGCTTTGGCTACATAAAGCTGACCAGAGGTTACAGAAATTTTTTTACCTCCAACACGCAGTTCCAGACATCCGTCAATGACCAGTAACCCCTCGTCATACTCATGTACCTCTTCAATTATTGAGCGTTCATCCATTCGCAGAACTTTGAGATTTGTGTCCCCTATGTGGCCTAATACTTGAGAGTGCCAAGCCTGCGGTAACGCCTGCGCTTCGATCCTAAGGTCATAAAGTGACATAAGATCATTTCCTTTAATATTCCTGTAGTGCATTTATGACATATAAATTCCCTTTCGCCATATAACAAATATGGAAAAACATTTCGAAAAAAAGCTATCTATTTTATCAATACGCGATTAATTCTGACGTGGCAGAGGATGCATTCTGTTCTTCCAGAATCATAATTACCGCAGAGCCGATGAGGGTAATTGCGTCCGCTTATGGCACGGAGCTGCCTGTCAGATTAGGTTTAGATCTGTGCCATAGCTGTGTCCGGTCAAATCTGAGCTAATACATATTAAGAGTGTGAGTTGTATCAGATGTTCAGATTACATTAGTCCCAAGTTCCATCCTGGATATTCCACTTCGCAGGCGTGGCTCCAGATACGAATCGTAAGATATCGCCTTCTACTGTTAGTGGGCGCCCCGAATTACGATCTTTCTGCCAGATCTCGTAGTAGTTACCCATATCGTAAAATGTAACCTTATCATCCTTAACATTAATAAAACAAAGACCAATAGTCTTTAGAATTGAAGGGGGGAAAGTGTTCAGTTAGTTTTCTCTGTCACTGTAAAGGCCCATCACTAGTAGGTATTGCCTAGGATCTATTAAAGAACGCAACCAAATAAAGGGATAGCAATTTCTATCCCTAATCAAATATCTTAATTTGTCAAAGTTGTCATGGCAGTAACTAAACTTGTAATTCCTAAAAAGACATCCTTTAAGCCAGCTTGGTCATCCATATAGGCTGGGGTGGTAACAAATAAATTTTGTTTATCAACCACGCAGCTTGAGGTTTGACAAACATGGTGAATTGAACCCGTTTTTTCAATTTCCTTAGCAGTTTTAACGTCAGACCCCAAAGTGATATTTGGGTGTAAATCTCCAAACGTAAGCGCTAAGAGCGCAGGGGATATGCATATTGCTCCGATCGGTTTCTTACTTTGATGAAACGCTTTTAAAATTGAGGCAACTGTAGAATGTACTCTTGCTTCTGCTCCTTTAAAGGCAAAAGTTGATAAATTTTTTGCGACTCCGAATCCACCCGGAAGAAGAAGACCATCAAATTCATTTTCATCAAGTTGATCGATTGAGGAAATTTCACCTCGGGCAATTCGTCCTGCTTCTTGTAAAATATTTCTCCGCTCAGTCATGTTTATTTCGCCACTTACATGGTCGATGACATGAAACAAAGGCTCGTCGGGCGCAAACATTTGATATTCAATATTGGCTGTATCTAAAGCTAATAGGGTTAAAACAGATTCTCTAATTTCAGAACCATCCAAATAACCACAACCCGATAAAATGACTGCTACTTTTTTCATCTGCTTTCTTAAGTACCTTTTTGATGTACAAAAGATATTAAGTTTTCTTCTGAAAATTTTTTATACGCAGATTTGCCATAGTTTCGCCTTAAGTAAGCATTTTGGTTTTGCGTAGCTCGCGTGGAGTAATACCAAATAAATTTTTAAACTGCTCTGTAAATCTTGATTGTGATTGGTAGCCACATTCAAAAGCAATATTGCCAATACTAGTGTTGGTGGTTTGAATTAAGTGTAAGCCATGCTCCAGCCTTACTCTATTACGAATATCTTGAATGCTATTTCCCTCACTTTTTAGTTTTCTTCTTAGTGTCGATGAGCTCATAAAAAGTTGGGATGCGATAAATTCAGCTGTGAGTTCTGTAGATAAGTGATCAGAAATTAATACCTGAACTTTTTCACTCAAACTTGTAGTCATATTCAAGCTAGAGATGTCGGTGTAACCAGAATGATAAATAAGTTCTAAAAGTTCTTTTCTTCTAAATTTAAAAACAGAAGGCGGCGCAATGAGAGAAAAATCTATAAATTGAGAAAGTGCATTTTCCAGTAAGGCGTTGAGTTGGCCTTGTACAAATTTTTTAGAAGTTCCTGACGGATTTGGGAGGTCTTTAAAGTCATCAAAATCGAATTCGATGAGGAGCGCAAAATATTCTTCTTGATTTGGAATGTTGCGCATATCAATGCTGGCGCTATTTGATAGAAATATAAAAGAACCGGCTTCACATACAATATTTTCAGTTCTCCCTAACTCTTTAACACCACTTAAAATAGCGATGAGTAATGGTTTCGTAATTGGAACATTTCTAATTTTTTGTTCTTTATAGGCTGAATAAATTGAAAAAGGTAAATTTAAATTGTTATCTAAGTTAATTGCTTTTTTAGATAAAGAAGTGAGATTTTTCATTGAGTTGAAATGTTTAATTTAATTTATGGCTTAAATAAGATCAGAAAATTATCGGTCTTTTCGAGGCGGTTTTTTAATATTTGGCTAATAAAAAAGCTTAAACCCATTAGGTTTAAGCCTCTTTAAATTTCAATTCTGGCGGTGAGAGAGGGATTCGAACCCTCGATACGCGCAAACGTATACACACTTTCCAGGCGTGCTCCTTAAGCCACTCGGACACCTCACCAAGGCGTGCGATAGTAACTAAAAAAACGAGTCCTGCCAAGATTTAAGATGAGCATTACAGAAAAAAAATAATAGAGGTGATAAGATTGCGATAAAAATCATATTGGTTTAATTACACAATGCAAAATACGGCCAAAAAAGCAACCTTGCCTGCCACGGCTTTGGCAGCTCTTGGGGTGGTCTTTGGAGATATTGGAACAAGTCCACTCTACGCCTTAAAAGAGTCCTTCCATGCAGCGCATGGGTTGGGAATTCAGCCTGAAAACGTATTAGGAATTTTATCCATTATTTTTTGGTGCTTAATGCTGATCATCAGCATCAAGTATGTCGCTATTGTCATGCGTGCAGATAACAATGGCGAAGGCGGAATCATGGCCTTACTCGCATTGAACTTGCGTAAAGCCAAAATTGCCGACAACAAAAAAATCTACATGATTGCGATTGGCTTTATTGGTGCATCGCTATTTTTTGGTGACGGCATTATTACCCCTGCGATTTCGGTACTTTCGGCAGTCGAAGGCTTGTCTATTGCAACCGATGTGTTTGACCCGTTCATCATGCCAATTGCGATCACCATTATCATCTCGTTATTTTTGGTACAGAAACACGGTACGGCCTTTGTCGGTAAGTTTTTTGGCCCGATCACAATGGTGTGGTTCTTATCGTTAGGATTATTAGGTCTTCACAGCGTCATTCAGACTCCTGTGGTGTTGGGCATGTTTAGTCCGCATTGGGCGATTCAGTTTATCTATCACCACCCCGTAATGACCTTTTTTGTTATGGGTGCTGTCGTTTTAACAGTCACTGGTGGTGAAGCACTGTATGCCGATATGGGACATTTTGGACCAGTTCCAATTCGTCTAGCATGGTTCTTTGTGGTGTTGCCGTGCTTGGTTTTAAACTACGCAGGACAGGGTGCATTACTATTAAGAGATCCAGCGGCGATTCAAAACCCATTCTATTTATTGGTTCCACAGTGGGCACTTTACCCAATGATTATTATGGCGACCATGGCAACCGTGATTGCTTCTCAAGCCGTAATTTCTGGAGTATTTTCACTTGCTCGCCAAGCGATTCAATTGGGTTATTTACCACGTTTAAGCATTAAACATACCTCTGAGTCTGAAGAGGGTCAGATCTATGTTCCTTTCTTAAACTGGTTACTTTTAATCGCAATTATTATCTTAATTTTGATTTTCAAAACCAGCTCAAACTTGGCAAGTGCGTATGGTCTGGCTGTAACTTTGACTATGCTGTGTGACACGATTCTGGTTGCTGTATTCATCTATTCGGCTTGGAAATGGAGCATGCCAAAAGTGCTACTCCTGATTATTCCATTCTTTATTTTAGAGTCGGTTTTAGTCGCAGCAACTTCACTTAAAATCTTGTCGGGCGGTTGGGTACCATTATTAATTGGTGCGATTGCAGTGACGATCTTAATGACATGGAAACGTGGTCGTGAGCTTACTTTTGCCAAGCTTGAACACGATACTTTATCGCTAGATTTGTTTGTGAAAAGTATTGGTAATAGCGTGCACTGGGTACCAGGTGATGCTGTCTTTATGACGGGTACGCCAAACGTTGTGCCGCATGCCATGCTGCATAACATCAAGCATAATAAAGTGCTGCATCAGCGCAATATCTTGGTAACGGTAGTCATTGAAGACGTACCATTTGTTGCACCAGAAGAACGTATTTCAACAGAAACCCTAGCTGAGCATTTCTTCCGTATTAAAATCTTCTACGGCTTTAAAGATGAAATGAATGTACCAAAAGCACTTATGCAAGCTTATGAGCAGTTAGGTCTTGAATATGACTTGATGCACATCAGCTTCTTTATTTCGCGCGATCGTATTGTTCATTCGGTGGGCGATGGCATGTCTCCATGGAGAGAGAAACTGTTTATCTCTATGCAGCGTAATACCAGTCCGGTGAGTGACTTCTACCAAATTCCAACTAACCGTGTAGTTGAGTTAGGTAGTCAAATCGAAATCTAAAAAATTGATGTAATAAAAAAACCAAGACAGATGTCTTGGTTTTTTTATGGCTCTGATTACTGAGCTTGCATAGGTGCATCTGCTGGTAAACCACCATCTTTTGCCATCGGGTCTGCCGACTGAGTTGGATCTGCCAGAGGCGGTGGAGTGTTCGGATCTTGTGGCGCTGGAGGCGCTTGGTTTGGTGCAGGTGGTACTGCATCAGTTGGTGCAGCTGGAGGAGCTAATTCACCGCCTGCTGGAGGTGCAGGTGGAACATCTGCCGGAATAGGAGCACCTGTAGGCGCTGCATTTGTCGGTGCAGCAGAAACTTGCTGTACTTGTCCGCTATTGACTAAATCGCTAATAGAACCAGGTTGGCCATTTACCGTTGTCGTAACTTTCACTTTAGACAAACTTTCTAAAGTATCTCCTGGCTGGACTGCTGGCTCAGCCAAAGCGGCCATACTACATAATCCCGTGATTACGCCAATACCAATAATCTTTGAATGGATCATTAAGTGGACTCCGATTATATTTTTATCCAAATTTGTGGAGCTAACCATGTCATAAGCAATCAGTGTTTTTCAACGAAAGATACGCAATTGGCGTAATTCAATAGCCAAAGCATCTCATAATTCCAACAGATTGTTACGTAAGGGGAATTGGAGTTACAAAAAAGATGACCATGTTTTAACCATTTGAAAGATAAGAGATATACTTAAAAAAGCAGGATTGTTAAGCTGCGTGTGGACAGTGGTATTGATAGAAACATGGCAAGTAAAAAACGTAGTAAAGGTACAAACTCATTCTCTCTAAGTGAGCATTTTGGCAAGATTATTCTTGCTTGTATTGCTGCGGGAAGTTTTGCGATTGCATTTGGTAGTGAAAAGATTTCGCAGTGGTTTTCACCTTTAAGTACTAACTCGACTTGCCTTAATCAGTTCTATCGAGAAGTTCCCCCTGCTTTAAATAAAGATAGCTTAAAAAAAGACAGTTATCCGCTGTGTTTTAATGGCTTTAATGTCTTGTATTCAGGTATTTCTAAAACGCCGTTATGGTCGGCTGAGCATTTAAATGCAGAACGTTTGAGTGTCAAAATTAAGCGTGAAGACAACTTCCATGAAGAAACCCGTATTGATCAAAAGCATCGAGCATTATTAAGTGATTATCGTGGTTCAGGCTATGACCGTGGTCATATGGCACCGAATGGTGATATGCCAAATAAAAGCTCACAGTCTGATAGCTTCTCGTTAAGTAATATGGTGCCGCAAGCACCTAAAAATAATCAGGAGGTTTGGCGTAAACTTGAAGAAGCTACGCGTGCTATCGCGACTAAGCAAAAACAAGATGTTTATGTGGTTACAGGCCCTGTTTTTGAGGGTAAACGTCTTAAAACGATTGGGAAGGGTGTGATTGTTCCTACCGCAGTTTATAAAGCGGTCTATATGCCAAAAACTGGCGCTATTGGGGCCTACTACGCACCAAACAATAACTCTCTACAAGTGAAAGTGGTAAGTGTTTGCTACCTTGAAGAACGCTTAGGCGTTAACCTGTTCCCTCAGTTAACTGAGCAACAAAAGCGTAATGTTTATCGTCTACCTTTAACAGCGAGTCAAGTTAAGCCAAATCAGAAGTTGGACTATTTACATTGGGATGGCGAGAGCCAATGTGAGCAGGACTTAAACGCCGATCAAATTAAAGCGCTACAAGACCAGTTTAAAAAGCAAAAAAGTGGTTCATCAGAAGCAATGGAAGCAAAAGTTCCAACAATTGACGAAGAAACACGCCAAGCGATTGTGAAGCAACTAGTTGAAGCATTGGTGAACTATTTCTTGCAAATAATGAAATAAGTAGCTTTTTTGATTGTTATTGCAAAACCGTAAATGTTTAAAATAGAATCCATAGACAGATCTGTCTATGGATTCTATTTTAATAAGGACAATAACAATGTTTGCCTCGATGTTTCTTTTTTCATTTGCAATGTCTATTACCCCCGGTCCAGTGAACACTGTCATTTTATCGACCAGTTTAAATCATGGTTTAAAACGGTCGCTTCCTTACATTTCAGGCGCAACCATTGGTTTTACCTTGCTTTTAATTTTTATGGCATTTGGTCTTCAGAGTTTATTAACTCAGTTTCCTGTTGTATTAAAGATTCTTGCGATTTGTGGAACGCTATTTGTCTGTTATATCGGCATAAAAATTATTTTTTCTGCTGCCAATATTTCTATTTCAAATGCTCTCCTAGAACAGATGATCATTCCTAATTTTAAAGATGGTTTTTTGCTACAGTGGCTCAACCCCAAAGCATGGTTGGCTTGTGTGTCGGGCATTACCATGTTTACAAGCATTGAAAATCCGCAGTCGTTGCCGATCTTTATCGTTATTTATTTCTTTACTTGCTATGTGTGTTTGTTCTTTTGGGGGTTCTGTGGTGATAAATTTTCAATGGTTCTCAATCAGGGCAACCGTTTGAAATATTTTAATATCCTAATGGGAGCATTCTTAATTTTATCGGCTCTTTTAATTTTGATCGATTTTTTTTAAATTGGTCGTATTACACTGTGAAGATATAACAACGAGACAAGACCTATGTTTAAGCCATTTGAAAAGGGTACAGAGTCTTCATCAATTGAAGATTTAACATTAGAAAATGATGTCGATTGCGTCAGCATTTATGGCAACTTGCAAATTACCAAAGACAAAGTCGGATTAGAACAAGCCAAGGTTTTACAGAGCTTTTTAAATGATGTTGTTGCGGCTTTGGAAAAAGAAGAATTGCCTGAGAAAATTGAACGACCAGCTGAACAAGAAATTAATAATCCGTTTTTATAATTTATGCATTCTATCTGTGATGCTTAATATAGTCGTACTGCCATACAGTCTTTAGTACCACGTTAGGTCTTATTGAGTTTGTATAGACATTTCTTACTTTTGAAAGACCAAAAGTAAGCAAAAGTCTTTTGTTGATCAGAGGGTACTTCCGTGTACCCCTGCTCAACAGGTGACATCCATGTCACCCACCGCGATAGCAGATTAAGGCTATATATAAAGAATTAATCCTTCTCCCCAGCAACTACCTTATAAATAATCGCCCCAATCACAGCCCCTAAAATCGGCGCTACCCAGAACAACCACAACTGACTTAAAGCAGCAGTTTCAGCAAAGAATGCAACACCTGTACTACGTGCAGGGTTCACCGAAGTGTTGGTTACTGGAATACTGATTAAGTGAATAAGCGTTAAGCCTAAACCAATCGCAATAGGAGCGAAGCCAGCAGGTGCGCGGCGGTCAGTTGCACCTAAAATAATGATTAAGAAGAAAGCTGTAAGAACGACTTCAATAATGAAAGCTGAACCTAAGCCAAACTTGTTTGGTGATAAATCACCGAAACCATTTGAAGCAAAACCACCAACACCGCTAAAGCCCGCTTGGCCTTGAACAATAATGTAGAGAACAAATGCAGCAGCAGTCGCACCGACCACTTGAGCAACAATATAGGGAATTAAATCTTTAACATCGAAGCGGCCGCCGACCCAAAGGCCAACACTTACCGCGGGATTAAAATGTCCACCTGAGATATGCCCTAGAGCATAGGCGCCTGTCAGTACGGTTAAGCCAAAGGCAAGGGCTACACCTGCAAAGCCAATACCAAGTTCAGGGAAAGCTGCGGCTAATACTGCGCTACCACAACCACCAAAGACTAGCCAAAACGTACCTAGAAATTCAGCAAAATATTTATTCATTCTGATTACTCATTTATTTAATCTATTTTAATTAATGTGAATTACGTCACATAAATTTGAAGCATGTGACTATATGAAATTTTTGTTTTCAGTGTTGTTTTAATCAAGAAAAGATTTGTAAGTTTTGGTTGGTTATTCTTTGTCTAAAAAATGATCCCTCCATTGCTGTGGTGTTTGCTTGGTCCAATGCTTAAAAGCTCTTTGAAAAGCACTTTGTTCTGAATAACAAAGCAAAAGAGCAATCTCTTGTAAGCTTAAATGTGGATCTTTTAAATACTCGGTTGCGAGCATAAACCGTACTTGCTGAACGCGTTCCTGAAAGGTGGTGTTTTGTTGCTGTAAATGTCTTTGGAGTTGCCGTACAGACAGGCCTAATTGAGCAGCAATATATTCAATTTGATATTGATTTTTTTGTAGTCCAGTCAAAATTGAATGCTGTAAACGCTGATCAAGTTGGGTCGAATTTGGTAATTGTTCTAACAGCGCTTGTGCTTGCTGAACCAATAGCTGCTGTAGGGTGTGGTCGGCGCTGCTAAGCGGCTTATGAATTTCCGTAATTGGAATGAGCAACTCTGTACGCGGCTGGCTAAAACGAACGGGACATTGGAAGTATTGTTCATAAACCCTGATATTTTTAGGGGCAGCATTTAAGAAATGTACTTCATGTAAATGCACATCTTCATGAGACATAAAAAGACGTAAGAACTGAATCACCAGTGCAATCGCGATTTCATCGGTCAGCTGGGTAGGGTGTAGCTCAGTCGCTTCCCAGCGAATAGAACCATATCTCCCTTGTAGCTCAACCACTAATGGGCTCCCGTCATAAATCAGACGGTGAAAGTCATGGTAACGAATTAAGGCTTCACCTAAGTTATCGCAAGAAAGAGCAAGGTAGGCAATAATGCCTAAATGTTTGGGTTGTACATATTTGGCAATTTCTAGCCCTAAACCCGGCTTAGGATCCAGTTTATAAATCACTTCTAATAGGTCACGCCAAACGACGTAGTCAAAGCGTTCCAGATTTTGAATTTGTTCTAATTGTTCTGGAATAGCTAACTGATTGGCCTCGCAATAAGCTTTTAATAGATGTCCCAGTCCTCCATATACTGAGCCTGTATAATTTTTTAGTTGTGGCATCCTTAACCACCTCTTTCTTGTCGTGATTTGTCAATGAAACCATAAATTCTGGTCAATACCTAGCATAACGAATTTTATATGCTGAATAAAAAGAAAAAGGAGTTAGGTGATGTTAAAAGGGTTTATTGCCGGAATTGCGGTTGCAAATGCGTTTGAATGGGTGGCACACAAATATATTTTGCATGGTGTACACCGTGCTGGAAAACCGCGCTATAGCCCAGTACCAAAGAGTATGGAATCACATTGGGCACACCATCGTGAAGTTCGTAAACAGCAATTTCATGATGATTGCTATGTTGAGGGGATTGGCAACTGGCGCACTAAAAATGAGTTAATTTCACTTGCTGTGGTGGCAACTGTTTCAAGCGCAATTTTCTATCCATTTTCAAAAGGCATGGCTCTCGCAGCTTGGTACAGTGCTGGTAATTATTATTATATTCATCGCCGTGCGCATTTAGAGCCTGACTGGGCAAAGCGTAAAATTCCGTGGCATTACGACCATCATATGAACTCTAATCAAGACGCCAATTGGTGTGTGACTAAACCTTGGTTTGATTATGTGATGGGAACACGTGTAGTGTCTTCGGCAGATTTAAAAGAACAAAATCCTTTGGGTATACGGTTACCTACTACGCTTGCTAGACCGCTGTCTCAAGCAGTAGAGAAAATCTTTCCTGCAAAATGGGTCGAGAAAAAAGAAAAACCTCAACTCGTTAGCGACATAAATTCGGTCGATGGTGCTGCATAAAAAAATAAAGGGGCATATCGCCCCTTTAAATATTAATAAGCTTACAAGCGCATTTCGATACCTTGTTCAGCTAAATATTGTTTAGCTTCTGGAATCGTATATTGGCCAAAGTGGAAAATACTTGCTGCCAATACTGCATCAGCACCACCTTGTAAAATACCGTCTGCAAGATGTTGTAAGTTGCCCACACCACCCGAAGCAATGGTTGGAATGGTAACGCGATCATTAATGGCACGCATTAAAGCAATGTCGTAGCCTGCTTTCGTACCATCGGCGTCCATACTGGTAATGAGTAACTCACCCGCACCGTAGTCAGCCATTTGTACAGCCCACTCAATCGCATCAATGCCCGTTGGTTTACGACCACCGTGAGTAAAGATTTCCCATTTGTTGTCGCCAGTTTTTTTGGCATCAATTGCAACGACAATACATTGTGCGCCAAAGTGCTGTGAAGCCTCTTGAACAAATTCTGGGTTAAACACGGCAGCTGAGTTAATACTCACTTTGTCTGCACCTGCATTTAATAACGCACGAATATCTTCAACCTTACGTACACCACCACCGACAGTTAATGGCACAAATACAGTCTCGGCCATACGTTCAACAGTACGGTAAGTGGTATCGCGTCCATGATGTGTAGCGGTAATGTCTAAGAAAGTAATTTCGTCTGCACCTTGTTCGTTATAGCGACGTGCCACTTCAACAGGGTCGCCAGCATCACGAATATCGAGGAATTGAACGCCTTTAACTACGCGTCCGTTATCAACGTCTAGGCAAGGAATAATACGTTTAGCAAGCATAGCTTTTTCCAAAAATAATCGCCGTTGGTGAAAGTTCCTACACAGGCGCTACACCTTCATGGAGGGAAGAGGTATTCTATCAAACTTCACAGATGTTTTTTGCAGGTTTTCCATGTCGGTTTATACCC
Organism: Acinetobacter sp. IRS14; assembly: GCF_034650275.1. Classification (NCBI taxonomy): domain Bacteria; kingdom Pseudomonadati; phylum Pseudomonadota; class Gammaproteobacteria; order Moraxellales; family Moraxellaceae; genus Acinetobacter; species Acinetobacter sp. IRS14. Next base: position 35,742 of record NZ_JAOVFN010000021.1, on the reverse strand, counting down.
CGTTGAGTTTAGATGAAGTTCGCACCTTTGCTGCACCTTATGGATTAGAGGTGTTGGAGCTGAACCCAATTCAGGGAGGTATTCAAAACACCAATTATTTTCTGGTGGATGTAAACCGCAAACAATATGTACTTACCGTGTTTGAAGAGTTAGATGCACAAGGGGCAGGTGAACTCATTCCTGTTCTTGAACAATTGGGGACTCATGATGTACCCGTTGCAGTGCCGTTAAAACATAGCGGACAAGCGGTTCATGTGATTGCAGACAAGCCTGCACAGATTGCTCCACGTCTCATGGGTGACCATCCCATGCAAACGACAGTAGCGCAAGTTGCCGCAATTGCAGACGCTCAGGCGAAGTTACATGTGGCTTTACAAGATTTTCCACTTGAACGTGAATATCGACGTGATCATCAATACTGGACAGGTGTTGCAGAACAGCTTAAACCAAATATGACTCAAGAAGACCAAACGTTACTTGAGCAGGTCTATCAAGCTTTTAATACTAAAACAGCGCAGTATTCAAACCGACCAACAGGTTTTATTCACTCAGATTTGTTCCGTGACAATACTTTGTTTGAAGGTGAGCAATTACAAGGTATTTTAGATTTTTACGAATTAAATCAAGATGAATTGCTATTTGATATTGCGATTACCATCAATGATTTTTGTACCGAATATCCAGCAGCACATTTAAACTCAGACAAAGTGGCGGCTTACTTAGCGGCATACCAAAAAGTTCGTGTACTTACTTCAGATGAACTTGAGTGTTTAGATGTATTCTTGGCAATGGCAGCATGCCGTTTTTGGTCAATGCGCTTGCAAGTTGCTCAAAAAAATAAAGAAGAAGGACGTACCGGCGATGACATTTTGCAAAAAGACCCGCAGGAAATGCGAGCAATGATGCAAGACCGTTTAAGTCATGTAAAAGCATAAAAGGGAATAAAGATGCGAGATCAGGGGCGATTAGTCGAATGGTTCGACGAAAAAGGTTACGGCTTTATTCAGCCAGATGATGCTGAAAAAGAGCGAGTCTTTTTGCATATTAAAGATTTTGCACGCCCCGGTCCTCGGCCAATTATTGGCTGTGCACTGGAATATCTGATTATTCTCGATGAGCAGGGGCGCTTTCGTGCCCAGCAGGTCACTTATTTAAAAGCATCTCAAACTCGTAAAACACCAAAACCAGTAAAAACACAATCTTCTTTTCAAGCCAGTCCATGGTCTGCAATGCAAATGGGGATCGTGTTTTATTTCGTTTTAATGGGAATTATGAGTTTTATTCATATTTTACCAGCCTATACCTTATTGTTTGTCTTAATGATGAATGTGCTGAGTTACTGGCTTTATTCACAAGATAAAGAAGCTGCACAATTGGGTAATCGCCGTGTGCCTGAGCAAACATTGCACATTGTCAGCTTTTTAGGAGGCTGGCCTGCTGCATGGTGGGCACAACAAAAACTGAGACATAAAACACAAAAACAACCATTCCGTAAGATTTATTTTTGTACCATATTCCTTCATTTACTTTTGATTTTGTGGCTAATTTCTCCCTTAAATGTGTTGCGGGGCGCATAAAAGTAAATCGTTTTATTAAACTTGAGAGGTATAAAAATGAATAGTTCTATCGACCAAGATCCAAATCGTACTTTAACACTTATTTTATATGTACTTTATATTGTTGCCATTTTTACAGGCGGCTTACTTGCGGTTATTGCTTTAATTATTAACTATGTAAAACGTTCTGATGTGCAAGGGTCAATTTTTGCGAGCCACTTTACTTGGCAAATCCGAACATTCTGGTGGTATCTGGCTTGGAATATTATTGCTTTTCTGCCGTTTATTTTCTTGTTCTTTACAGGTGAAAATACTGACCTGTTTGCAGGAGTTGCAATCTCATCGACCGTATTCTGTGTGGGTGTAATTGGTGCTGCATGGATCTGGATTGTATATCGTGCAATTCGCGGCTTGATTGCTTTAAATGATAACCGTCCGATGTATCAATAAATCATGATTATTGAACATGTGCATTTGAGTATAAAGTCTGGGCAAAGTGAAGCATTTCTTGAAACTTTCGAGCAAGCTAAACATATTGTTTATCCAATGGAAGGCTTTAATGCTGTCCAGCTCATTAGGCATGCAACTGACCCACATCATTATATTTTAATGATTTCCTGGGATGAGATTGAAAATCATACAGAAGGGTTTAGAAAGTCTGATGCTTATCAGGAATGGAAGGCATTGCTCCATCCCTTTTATGATCCAATGCCTACGGTTGAGTACTACCAGCCTTGTATTTCATTGAAGAAAAAATAATAGATAAAAAAGAGAGCATTAAGCTCTCTTTTTTATTCTCGAATTCTTTTAGTTTTTTTAATGGGCAACTTAAGTTTTAACTCACTCACTAAAACACCTAATACCACTAAAGCACCACCCAAAAGAGCAATAACTGGTAAACGCTCACCCGCAATTCGACCAATAATTCCTGCCCAAACAGGTTCTCCTGCATAGATAATTGCAGCACGGGAAGGATCAACCATACGTTGAGCCCAGTTCATCACAAATTGAATAAGTGCACTGGCTAAACCTAATGCAACAGCAAGGAGTACAAGTGGCCATGAAAATGCAGGAATTGTATGTTCACCCACCGCAGGCATAATGGCAAAAGAAACCAGAGAGGCTACACCGAGTTGAATGACGGTGACACGACGTAAATTTACCTTTCCAGCAAAGTAACTGATAAAAATAATCTCTAAAGCAATCGCAAGTGATCCGAGTACTGTGACAAGCTGTCCAAAATTTAAAGAGATTTGTTCAAAACCATTACCTGTCAATAAAATAAGGCCAGCAAAAGCAAGGACTGCTCCCACCCAAGTCATGATGTGTGGAACTTTTCTAAAGATGAGCCACATTAAAATAGGTACAAGCGGAACATAAAGCGCTGTTAAAAAAGCCGACTCACTACTTGGAATGGTTTGAAGACCTATCGTCTGTGTACCATAACCTGCTGCAATTACAAGACCAATCGTGCTGCCAGCACCTAGATCTTTTAAAGTAACGCCTTTCATACTCTTGAAAGAAATAAGCAGCAAGGTAAACGCCGCGACAGCAAAGCGGCAGCCCACAAAAAACATAGGCGATGAAAAATTCAGTGCATATTGCACAGTCAGGAATGTTCCACCCCAAATGATCGTAATCAAAACGAGTGCTAATTGTGGGGCTTTGCTTGAACTCAAAGAAATTGGTGACATATTCAAAATAGAAAGAATTGTGCAATATACTGCACATATTGCGCTATTCTTCTATTTTGTGCAATATATTGCTCATATTTTATTTGCTGCATTAATTTATGAGCCAGTCCAGTACCGTTTTACAGCATGTCGGCACAAATATCCGTTCCTTAAGAGATGAACGAGATTTAAGCCAACAGGATTTGGCCGATCAGGCAGGGGTCAGCAGACGGACAATCGCAGCTTTGGAAACAGGGCAGGTCAACATTAGCTTAGCTAAACTCGATGCAATTGCGGCAGTGTTGGGCGTCGATTTTAGAACGATTGTGAGTGCACCTGAGCACAAAGAACAAGCTTTGGTCAATGCACTGGCTTGGCAAGGTGAAAAAGAAGAAAGCAGAGCGACTTTTTTGGCTTCAGTTCCATCGCGTTCGCAAGTTGAGCTTTGGACATGGTCGTTAGCAGTAGGGGAGTCTTATGTTGCCGAAGCAGACCCGGAAGGATGGCAAGAGCTTATTTATGTATTAGAAGGTGAGTTGACCATACAATTTGCGGATAGCTCAAAAACCATCGTTGCTGGTTCTTCATTTATATATGCCAGTTCAGTGACTTATACCTATATCAATAGTGGCAACCAAGTGCTTAAATTTATTCGTAATGTGGTGTATTGATTAGGAATGTATTTGTCATATCAGTAAAAAAAAAGAGCCTAAACAGGCTCTTTTTTTTACATCTTAAAAATTAAAGACGGTTTTCATCTAACAAAAGCTGAGCTTCACGAAGGTTTAAAGTACCTTCATAAATTGCACGACCTGTGATTGCACCTAAAATGCCCGGTTTGCCTTTTAAGTTGCGAACGTCATCAAGGTTAGTTACGCCACCTGAAGCAATCACTGGTAAGCCTGAGTATTCAGCCAAGTTTACAGTCTGCTCAACGTTTACACCTTGCATCATGCCGTCACGCGCAATGTCTGTATAAACAATGCTAGACACGCCTGCATCTGCAAAACGTTTTGCTAAATCAGTTGCTTTAACGTCAGTAACGTTTGCCCAGCCGTCAGTTGCAACCATACCATTCATGGCATCAATACCAACAATGATGTGGCCAGCAAAGCGTTTACAAGCTTCTTCTACAAATTCAGGTTCTTGAACTGCTTTAGTACCAATAATGACAAAAGTCACGCCAGCTTCTAAGTAGTGTTCGATAGTCTCTAGTGAGCGAATACCACCACCAATTTGAATTGGTAATTCTGGCTGAGCTTTAGCAATTGCTTCAACAACAGGCTTATGAATTGGGGTACCTGCGAAAGCGCCATTCAAATCAACCAAATGCAAACGACGTGCGCCTTCATTTACCCAATGCTGGGCAGTTGCAACTGGATCGTCAGAGAAAACGGTATCGTCTTCCATACGCCCTTGTTTTAAACGCACACATTTACCATCTTTCAGGTCAATTGCTGGAATGATTAGCATGCTTCCGCTCCTTGCTTCATCATGATTATGAAATTGTGCACATCTTAGCAAAGTATTGATCAATCGCTAAGCCTTAGAAAAGACTTTTATAACTTTACGCTTGAAGTGCCGTTTGAATCGTTTGTGAAATGTGAGCTGGTAATAGTTCTTGCTTTCTGAGCTCTTCAAATACCAATAATGCAGCATACGCATCGGCGGCAGCGTAGCTTATTTGTTGTGATGTAAGTGGCTTCCGTGCCCAATTTGAAGTTCCAACTTTTTTCGACTTTGCAAGATATTGCCCAAATAGCAGAGCAATTGCTTTTTGTACCCCCATTTGCTGGGTAAAACCAAAGTGACTAAAACCTTTGGCTAGATCGACACAACTTTCCAGCTCAATGCCTTTTTTATGAAAAATGTGTTTATCATTTTTAAGACCAAAGCCGACTTTAATTTGCTTTTGGTTAGATAAAATGGGCTGTAAAAATTTTAAAGTTGATGAATTTACATGAAATAAATAGGCTTTTTTTGCTGTGGCAAGCTGAATCAAATGTGGACCTGTCGAGACTTCACCTACCCGAAAAGTCGGTTTAGATTCAGAATCAAATCCCAAAATGACAGCGTTTTTTAATTCTTCTTTAATAGTTTTGCATTGCTCAATATTTTCAATCACGACAATATTTTGATAGTTAAGATTTTCAAAAGGAGGGAGCTGCTGAATAGAGGCTTTATCAGGGAGGGGAGAGGCTTCGGACATATTTAACAGCGTACAAAAGAATTGAGCTATTAGCTTTATATATGAATAAAGCCTAGAGAACTAGGCTTTATGAATGTCTTTAAAAATTATTGAGACTGAGAAGGGGTACCAATGACAACGCTTTCGCTTTTTTCAACATAACCTTCATAGGTCGGAGCCATGATTGTGGCAACAATAGCAAAAACAAAAGCAAGCGGAATCAGAATAATATAAATCCAGCCTAAAACGCGTTCCCAACCAGGGGTAGGGCGTTGTGGACCGTAATCATTATTGCCTTCTGTACCTTTTGCCGCAAAGAGATAAATCATGAAAATGAGGTTTACGACAGGAATAAGCATTAGCAATGATAGCCATCCTGTATTATTGCGGTCATGTAAGCGACGAATTGTAAATACAAAGCTTACATAGAGGCAGACAATATAAAGTATGGCGATAACAATCATGCCTGCTGTAGAAAGGCCTGTTAGTTCCTGACTAGATGTAAATCCAAAAGTGAATGCGATGGCAACAACAACGATGCCGATGACGAGTGAAAATAAGAATGTCCAAGCAGCATAAGAGAGTCGTCCAAAACGACCACTAGCTTTAAAGGGTGAATCTTGTTGAAGTGGCTGATTTTCGAAAGGTGAATTCATTTTGTTTTCCTGATCATTTGGTTTTATTTAAAAGTATAAATATTCAATATTTTGTTGAATAAAACATCATTCTATAAATGATTAGTTATTATTGTAAATAAAAAAAAGATCAGGCCATCTAAACCTGATCTTTCTCAGTTTAAATCAGATTAAATATTCCATTCCACAAAGTTTTTAAGTAACTGCAAACCAGCAGTATGACTTTTCTCTGGGTGGAATTGAGTCGCGAATAAATTATCTTTGTGAATGGCTGTGCAGAAGTTCACACCATACTCACAAGTCGCAGCCACAACACTTTCATCTTTTGGTTCGACATAGTAACTATGTACAAAGTAGAAGCGGGCATCTTGTTCGATGTTGTTCCACATTGGATGGCTTGGGTCTAGTTGGTGAACTTGGTTCCAGCCCATGTGTGGTACTTTTAAACCTTCCATTTGAGGGAAGTGCTTTACTACACCATCAAAAATACCGAGTGCGTCTACACCGCCATTTTCTTCAGAGCTTTGTAGTAATGCTTGCATGCCTACACAAATCGCAAGGACTGGCTTATTAAAAGCAGCTTTACGTACGACTTCATCAATACCTGCTTCACGCATGCCTTGCATACAGTCACGCATTGCACCAACGCCCGGAAAAACAATTTTATCAGCTTGTGCAATTAATTTTGGATCATTGGTCACATCGACTGTAGCACCCACATGCTCAAGTGCTTTAGCTGCTGAGTGTAGATTGCCCATGCCATAATCAAGTAACGCGATACGTGTCATTAGAGGCTACCTTTTGTCGATGCAATCGTGTTTTCTGCACGTGGATCAACTTCACATGCCATACGTAAAGCACGAGCTAGCGCTTTGAACACACTTTCAATTTGATGGTGGCTATTTTTACCTTTCAAATTATCAATGTGTAAGGTCATAAGCGCATGGTTTACAAAACCTTGGAAAAACTCAGAAAATAAATCGACATCAAAGGTACCGATGCGTGCACGGGTAAATGGAATATCCATGAATAAGCCCGGGCGACCAGATAAATCTACAACAACGCGAGATAAAGCTTCGTCTAATGGTGCATAAAAATGACCGTAGCGTTTTAAACCTTTTTTATCGCCTAAAGCTTGTGCAAAAGCTTGTCCAAGCGTGATTCCACAGTCTTCTACGGTGTGGTGATCATCAATCTCGAGGTCTCCGTCACAATGAATATCGATATCAAATAAGCCATGTCGCTTGATTTGATCAATCATATGGTCTAAAAATGGAACTCCAGTGTTTAGTGTGCCTTGACCAGTACCGTCGAGATTTAATCGAACTCGAATTTTGGTTTCATTGGTATTTCTAACCACTTCACTGATACGTTGCGTCATGGACACGTTCCTCAAAAAACGTCAAAAATGATTGGATGTTAACGACAATTTCGCTGTGACGAATTCGTGACAGCATCATAGTTTGCTCAGGAGGGTTAATCAATGCCTATTACCGTACATGCTTATAGTTCTCTAGATAATTCAGAGATTCGCGATCAGCTTGAGCGTTTGTATGATACAAGTCCGGAGTTTGGTGACGGGCACGATGCGATTGAACAACTTGAACAAGATTTACAACAGTATACCACGCTATACACTGCTGAATTTAACACCAAAATTATAGGTGCAATCTGGTCTTCAGGACAAGGTGAAAGCAAGGTCCTTGAATATATTGTTGTTCACCCTGCTAACCGTGGTCGTGGGGTAGCTGAGCGCTTGGTTGAAGAAGCTTGTCGTATAGAAGAGTCAAAAGGCGTTAAAATTTTTGAGCCGGGCTGCGGCGCAATTCATCGTTGTTTGGCTCATATTGGTAAATTACATCATTAACAGCCTAGTCCGTATGTGTTGGTGATTTAAAAATAATCACTTGTTACAAAAAATACGGAAGTTGCTTGACGTGGTCATATAAACATTGTTTAATACGCCCACTTCGGCGTGATAGCTCAGTAGGTAGAGCAACGGATTGAAAATCCGTGTGTCCCCAGT
>NZ_JAOVFN010000021.1:0-27564 GCF_034650275.1 Acinetobacter sp. IRS14 | reverse complement strand
AGCAACGGATTGAAAATCCGTGTGTCCCCAGTTCGATCCTGGGTCTCGCCACCATATTCGAAAAAGCCTCATACATAACGTATGAGGCTTTTTTCATGCTTGTGATTTTATCTAAAGCATTATTTGTTTAGTTGTAGTAAAATGAGATTTATCCACAAGCACACTTACTTATCCCCAAACTCAGTTTGTTTTCTGTGTTATGCCAAAATAATAATAAATAAGGCTCTAATCATGTGAACTATCATTAATTAGACGTTTTCCCAAGCATACCGCTTCCACTTCGTCATAGCCGAGTTGTTCATAAAAATTCAGTACATTTAAATTATCTTTACGTACCAATAATTGAAGTTTTGGGCAGCCTCGAGCAATCAGTCGCTTTTCAAGCTGCTGAACAAGGGCTGTAGCTATGCCTAAGCGTTGTTGGTGGGGGTGAACAGCCAAATAGTTAATCCAGCCTCTATGGCCGTCATAGCCACCCATAAGCGTGCCAATGAGTTGCTCATCTTTAATCGCAACTAGAAACAAATCATCTTGTTGTGAGACTTTTCTAAAAATATCCGTTTCAGGATTATTCCAAGGTCGAGTCAGGCCACAGCTTTCCCATAAAATGACGACATCTTCCAAATCCGCATTTGTAAATTGACGAATGATAAACATATGGATTTCTACTTTTTGTTTTGATGTGCTCAAAAGATAAAATAAAAATTCGGGCTTGAGCAGTGTTTATTAATAATTTACACAAATAAAAAAGCACCCCCTTAGGAGTGCTTTAATTCAACCAGTGATTTAAGCTGATTTCGCAACTGGTGCTGCTTGAAGCATTTGACCAGTTTCTTCGAAGTTTGCATGCCAAGACAACGCTTCACGAAGTAAATGAGGAGTGTGTCCACCTTTAGCACATGCACGATCAAAGTAATCATTTAATGCATCACGATAAAGTGGGTGTACACAATTATCGATAACAGCGCGAGCGCGTTCACGAGGCGCTAAACCGCGTAAGTCTGCTAAACCTTGTTCTGTCACTAAAATATCAACATCATGTTCACTGTGGTCAACATGGCTCACCATTGGCACGATAGAAGAGATATCGCCGCCTTTAGCAATTGATTTGGTCACAAATATTGCTAAGTGAGCATTACGAGCGAAGTCACCAGAACCGCCAATACCGTTCATCATTTTAGTACCACATACGTGAGTTGAGTTCACGTTGCCGTAAATATCGAACTCAAGCGCAGTGTTAATGCCGATAATACCTAAACGGCGAACCAGTTCAGGATGGTTAGAAATTTCTTGTGGACGAAGTACTAATTTGTCTTTGTAAGCTTCGATATTGCCAAAAACTTTCTCGCCACATTTTGCAGAAAGCGTAATTGAGCTACCAGAAGCAAATTTCATTTTGCCTGCATCAATGAGTTCAAAAGTACAGTCTTGTAATACTTCTGAGTACATGATGAGGTCTTCAAAGTCAGAATCTTTTAAGCCAGTTAATACGGCATTCGCAATAGAACCGATACCCGCTTGTAATGGGCCAAGGCTCTTTGGTAAGCGACCTTCAGCAACTTCTTTATTAAAGAAAGCAATAAGGTGGTTTGCAATACCTTGAGTTTCATCATCTGGCGGAGTTACCGTTGATGGTGAATCGTGAGTATCGTTAAATACAATACCGACAATTTTTGCAGGATCGATTTGGATTGCTGATGTACCAATGCGCTCATCCACTTTTGTTAATGGAATTGGAGTACGTGTTGGACGATAAGTTGGGATGTAGATATCGTGCAAACCTTCAAAGCTTTCGCTTAAAGATGTGTTGATTTCAACAATAACTTTCTCGGCAAAAATAGCAAAACTTGCAGAGTTACCTACAGAAGTTGTTGGGATAATGCCACCATCTTCAGTAATTGCAATTGCTTCAATTACCGCAACATCAGGGCGTTTAAGTTGCTGGTTACGCATTTGTTCAACAGTTTCAGACAAATGTTGATCAATAAACATAACTTCGCCATTGTTAATGGCACGACGTAAAGTGTTGTCCACTTGGAATGGCATACGACGAGATAAAACACCTGCTTCCGTGAGTTGTTTGTCTAAGTCGTTACCTAAGCTGGCACCCGTAATTAACGTGATTTTTAACGGATTTTTCTTTGCAAGTTCTACAAGTGCTTGTGGAACAGCTTTAGCTTCACCAGCACGAGTAAAACCACTCATACCTACGGTCATTCCATCTTCGATGAATTGCGCAGCTTGTTCAGCACTGATGACCTTGTCATGAAGAGAAGCTAGGCGAATACGACTTAAAGACATTGGACATCCTCAGAATTGTCAAAACATACGGGATTTTAGCTATGAAAAATTGAAAAGTGCATAGGTGTTAGGCTAAGGTCTAATTTTGTAAATAAATGGTGGTATAAATTATATTTATGGTTTTTATTTGATTGATTTTTATTGATTTTATTTATCTTTAAAATGAGGCTTTTAATAACCAACTGGTTAAATTAAAAGCGCTCACTCAAAGTTTGTTTTATTTTTTCTAATGGATTGATCGAGCTATTTTCTTCAGGGACTGATTTGGGGATCGGTAAAGAAATAATAACTTCTAAACCGCCTTGTTCACGGTTGTGAATTTGAATTTCACCATGATGAATATCGACAATACGTTTGACAATAGCCAATCCAAGTCCACTCCCTTGGATCGTTCTTGCGGCGTCTCCGCGGACAAAGGGCTGCATTAATTCTTCAATTTGATCTGGTGGAATACCTTCACCATGATCGGCAACAGTAATTAAAATATTTTCATTTTCAACTTTTGCACTTAGATCTATAGGTTCAGCACCGTAGCGTTTTGCATTATTAATCAGGTTTGCAATAAGCCGTTTTAAAGAAAGGCTACGTGCCGGAATAATAGGCACATCCTGCATCTCAAATTGAATATCAAGTGGCTTAAATTGCACAACAAGTTCTTGCAAAAGCATATTGATATTGGTGTCTTTCAACTCTTCATCTGAACCATCACGCATATACGAAATGAACTGATTAAGAATTGCGTCCATATCATCCACATCGTAGACCAGACCTTCACGTAAGAACTCATCAGGTAACATTTCTGCTGTTAAGCGGATGCGTGTTAGAGGAGTTCGCAAATCATGTGAAATACCAGCCAACATAATACGTCGTTCACGCTCGGTTTGATCGAGTGTATAGACCATGCGGTTAAAGGCTTGGTTCACCTGTCGAATTTCTAATGGACCATGATTGGTATCTAGGTAAGGCGCTGTCCCTGACTTACTATATTCATTGGCAGCATTTTGCAAACGACGCAAAGGGCGGTTCATTTGTCTGACTAGAATCAAAATAATGATAGCTGACAGTAAAGGTACACCAACGACCCAACCAATTAATAGCTCAGGGCTGTAGTTTGCATAGGTTTTTAAAGGTTCACGAACCCAGTTCCCATGCATTTCAGGTGTTTGAATCCAAATACGTGGGCTAGGCTTAAACTGGAAGTAAACCGTAACATCCTTAGCCCCAATCTCATTTGCAAGTTTTTGTTCGATTTGATTAGTAAAAAACTCAGCAATTACTTTATCGCGGACACTTGGATATTCTTTGGGATTGGTAATGTATTCAATTCCAACACGATTACGTAACCACTCATCAACATCGACTTCATTTTCGCGATGAAAAATTCGTATATCCGGATTGTTGACGAGCTCGAGTTCAACTGCAAGATAACGCGCGTGTTGTTGAATTTCAGGTAAGTAAAGAGTGCGCCAAAAGAACCATAACGACATAAATAAGCTAAAAAACACCACCAGCAGTACCAGAATAGTGGTACGCATGGCAGCAGAGCGTGGCTTAATTTTGTCGAGAAAACGTTCCCACCGAGTTCGTTTCCGTTCTGAGTAGGTAGCGTAATCAGTAAAGTTTTGTGGCGCGATTGGATCTAAACTCACTCTATCTTATCTCAAACTTATTCCGCACCATCTGGAACAAATACATAACCCACGCCCCATACCGTTTGAATATAACGTGCACGTGCAGGATTATCTTCAATTAAACGACGTAGGCGAGAGACTTGAACGTCAATTGAACGTTCCATTGCACCCCATTCACGGCCACGAGCTAAATTCATGAGTTTATCGCGCGTTAATGGTTCACGTGGGTGTTGTACCAATGCTTTTAATACTGCAAATTCACCAGTCGTTAAGGTAACGATTTGTCCTTCGCGTGTTAGTGTGCGGGTAGACAAGTCTAGAGACCATGGACCAAAGCTTACAACTTCAACTTGTTGGCTTGGAGCACCAGGAACTTCACGAACTTGGCGACGTAATACAGCACGGATACGGGCTAAAAGTTCATTTGGATTAAATGGCTTTGGCAAGTAATCGTCTGCACCAGCTTCAAGACCTGCAATACGGTCTGAATCGCTACCGCGCGCTGTGAGCATGATGATTGGGGTATCAATATTTGATTGGCGTAAACGACGGCAAATACTCAAACCATCTTCAACTGGCAACATAAAGTCGAGTACGATAAGTGAAAATAACTCACGTTGTAATAGACGGTCCATTTGCGAAGCATCGTGGGCAGTTTTTACAACAAAGCCTTTATCTTCCAAAAAACGTTGCAAGAGGGTACGTAAACGCACATCGTCATCGACCACTAAAATACGTTCGACACGATCCGTTTCGTTGTGTACGGTTTCAGGATGTTCAGCAGGTACAACTAAACTCATGATGTACTCCCTTTAAAGTCATAATTTATATATTATTGGGTCGGTGAGGCTTATTGCCAACAAGCCCTCAGTATAATGCTGATGTTCTTGTTAAGACTATGTATCAATTTGCTCAAAATTACAATTTTCAAGGTAGTTTGAAACCAAAAAACAACATCTTAAGCTCATAATTTAGCAAAGACTGATCTAAAAAAACAAATACTTAAATCTTTGATAATTTTTTAATAATTAAATATTAATAACTAATTGTTTCAAATAAGTTATTTTAGGTCTGCTGACTTGTTTCTTTTGATTTTTTAATTGTTGAAATAAGCAGATAGTTGAGTTCTATAAAAAGTTAGACGAATAAAACCTTGTTGAATCTCTATATTTTTATCTTTTGAGGAGTGTACCAATATGTTCATTTTCTCATAAATTATAATAAAATTTTGTCAGACTCATGACAGTAAGTCCTACGTTTATATTTTATAAAGATTAAAAGACAGAGCTCAGTCTCAACTTTTTCATAGTTGAACTCCTGTTTTTATGTGCTCTAGTAGTCGTAAAAAGTATAAATATTCAGAGTCAATACAAAAAAACGTTTTGAATACGCAAACAAGTGTGGATTTTATGGGCTTGGTCTTTATAATCAGTGCTTTTAAACTTTATCCTTGTGGGATCAAACACGATGACTGACTTAGTTCAGCAGTTGGCAAGTGAGCTTGCCGTACGTCCAAACCAAGTAGAAGCTGCCATCCGCTTAATTGATGAAGGTGCCAGTGTTCCATTTATTGCCCGTTACCGTAAAGAAGTAACACAAGGTTTAGATGATACGCAGTTACGCCAATTAGATACTCGTTTAGCGTATTTACGTGATTTATATGAGCGCCGTGAAAAGGTTATTCAGTCATTGCAAGAACAGAATAAATTGAGTGATGACTTGTTGGCGCGGGTGAATGCAGCCGAAACAAAAAATGCTTTAGAAGAAATTTATGCACCGTATCGCCCTAAGCGTACAAGTAAATCTTTTAAAGCAAAAGAAGCAGGTTTAGGACCAATTGCTGAAAAAATCATTGCAGAACAAGTTGACCCGACAGAAGCATTGGCTGGTTTTAGTCACGAAGACTATCCAGACGTTGAGAGTCAGTTAGATGCGATTCAGCATATTCTGATTGATGACTGGGCACAAAATATTTCACTTACTACAGAATTAAAAACAACTTTTGCAAAAACTGCGGTTTTAAAAAGTGCAGTTGCATCTGAAGAAAAGAAAGAAGTTGGTAAAAAATTCCGTGATTACTTTGAGTTCTCTGAAGGTCTAAACAAATTACCTTCACATCGTTTATTAGCGATGTTACGTGGTCGTCAAGAAAACGTATTGGGTTTGAAAGTAGATGGTGAAGATGATGCGCCATTGGCACGTATTGAAACTGAATACAACCTTGAGCAAATTCAACCTCAAGCACGTCAGGATTTCTTAAAGCAAACTGCAAAATTATTCTGGTTAGGCAAGATTCGTCCTCAAATCGAACATTCATTGCTAACAGAAAAACGTCTTACTGCTGAAGCAGAAGCAATGCAAGTATTTGCTGAAAATCTTCGTCATTTATTATTGTCAGCGCCAGCAGGCAGCCGTACGACTTTGGGTGTTGACCCTGGTATTCGTACAGGTGTGAAACTAGCAGTGATCAGCGATGCAGGTGATGTACTTGCTCATAGCACGATTTATCCATTTGCACCTAAAGAAGATAAAGAAGGTTCAATTGCTGAACTTGCACGTTTATGCCGTGAATATAATGTAGAGCTGATTGCAATTGGTAATGGTACGGCTAGCCGTGAAACAGAAGCTGTTGTTGCTGAAATGATGGCTGCGAATACTGATCTGAATTTAACACGAATCACTGTAAGTGAAGCGGGTGCATCAGTTTACTCGGCAAGTGAACTTGCATCGGCAGAGCTTCCAGAGCTTGACGTTTCAATTCGTGGTGCAGTTTCTATTGCTCGCCGTTTACAAGATCCACTTGCTGAACTTGTTAAGATTGATCCGAAGTCAATTGGTGTGGGTCAATATCAACACGATGTGAACCAGACTGGTTTGGCAAAAACCCTTGATGCAGTGGTAGAAGACTGTGTGAATGCTGTAGGCGTTGATGTAAATACCGCTTCAACAGCAATCTTGGCTTATATTGCTGGTTTAAACAAAGCAATTGCTCAACAGATTGTTGAATACCGTAAAGAACATGGTCGTTTTGACAACCGTCAAGCGTTGAAAAGCGTACCGCGTTTAGGTGATCGTACTTTTGAACAAGCAGCTGGTTTCTTACGTATTCAAAATGGTTCTGAACCTTTAGATGCTTCTTCAGTTCATCCTGAAAGTTATGGCCTTGTTGAGAAAATTGTTGCAGCAAAAGCAACAACTGTTAAAGACATCATCGGTAATACTGAAATCATTCGCCAAGTAAAAGCTGATGAATTTGTTGATGACAAATTTGGTTTACCAACAATTCAAGACGTTTTAGCTGAACTCGAAAAACCAGGTCGTGACCCACGTCCAGAGTTCCGTACTGCTAAATTCCGTGAAGATATTACTGAAGTTGGTCAATTGACAGAAGGTATGCAACTTGAAGGTGTGATTACGAATGTCACAAACTTTGGTGCCTTTGTTGATATTGGTGTGCATCAGGATGGTTTAGTTCATATTTCTGAACTTGCAAATGAGTTTGTATCTGATCCACATAAAGTTGTAAAACCGGGCCAGATTGTACAAGTACGTGTTATGCAGGTTGATGTTGAACGTAACCGTGTGAACTTAAGTATGCGTGCTGAAGGTTCTGCACCTGTAAAAGCTCAGCGTCCACCACGCCGTGAACAAAATACAGAACAACGTTTTGAACGTAAACCGCAAGGTAAACGTCCTCAACCACGTAAAGATCAAGCTGAACGTCCTCAGCGCGCCAAGCAAGAAAAACCTCAAGAACAAAAAATTGGTGGTTTAGGTGCATTGTTGCTACAAGCAGGGATTAAAGGCTCTAAATAAGCGTCTTTAATTAATAAAAAGGCCTCCAATCGGGGGCTTTTTTATTGGCGAAGCATTATTTTTAATAGGGGTTAAAGAGCAATTCAGGAAAAAATCGCAGTCGTTAAGATGAGGTGAATCTTAAGATCAACAAATCGTTGTTAAATACACAATTAAATATACAACGTTATAGCATAACTCAACTTTAATGATATTCAGTTGTTCGACATCATCAACCCAGCCTTGAAGCATTTACTCACTTTCAGGCTGTAATAGTACAACTTTGCTTATTTCTTTTTATTATAAATGGTTGTTTTATGTCGGTTTTAAACCTGAAAAATAGATTTCATTTAAAAGACCTCTTATCTGGAGTCGTCGTATTCCTTGTGGCATTACCGCTGTGCTTGGGTATCGCTTTAGCCTCAGGTGCTCCCATCATCTCAGGTATTATTGCAGGTATTGTGGGCGGCATTATCGTAGGTTTGCTAAGTGGTTCCCACATTAGCGTTGCAGGCCCAGCGGCAGGGCTGACTGCCGTCATTCTTGTACAGTTAGAACAACTAGGCGGCAATTATGCCGCCTTTTTATTATGTATTATTTTTGCTGGTGTCCTGCAAATTCTATTTGGATTATTCAAGTTAGGTTTTTTTGCCAACTTTATTCCAAATAATGTCATTTTAGGGTTATTAGCTGCTATTGGTGTCATTCTGATTGCGACACAATTGCCTTATCTTTTTGGACTTTCTGATTTTTCATTGAAACAGGTTTGGACATCAACCCCAGATGCATTTCTACAGCGTTTTGATGGCGGAGCTGCACTTATTGGTTTGCTCAGTTTATTCTTAATTTTAGCGTGGGATAGTAGCCCACTCAAAAAATTAGCTTTACCTTCGGCATTGATTGCGGTTGTGCTTGCAGCAGTTTTAAATTTTGTTTTAGTGAGTATTGGCTCTGCATGGGCAGTGCAAATTGATAATCTCATTCAACTACCTAATATCTTACAAGCACCTGAAGATGTATTAATTTTTCCTAATTTTAGCTATTTAGCTGAGCCTATGATTTACACAGGAGCAATTACTCTGGCTGTCGTGGCATCTTTAGAAACATTATTGAATCTGGAAGCCGCAGATAAAATCGATCCTCAAAAACGCTCTTCTCCTCCTAACCGCGAACTCTGGGCACAAGGTACAGGTAACATCATTTCTGGCTTAATTGGTGGAATGCCTGTGACTTCAGTGATTGTACGTAGTTCGGTAAATGCAAATACAGGCGCGCGTAGCAAATGCTCTACCATTATTCATGGCGTATTGTTGCTGCTAGCGGTTTTGTTCTTCGTGCCATTAATGAACATGATTCCTCTGTCTGCATTGGCTGCGATCTTAATCGTGACAGGCTTTAAGCTTACCCATCCAAAACTGTTTAAACAGCTTTATCAAAAAGGTTGGAAACAGTTTTTACCTTTTATTATTACCTTGGTTGCAATTTTACTGACCGATCTTTTAATGGGAATTTTAATTGGTCTGTTCACCAGTAGTGCTTTTATTCTCTATGGTAACTTTAATAAAGGTATTCGTGTTTATAGAGAGAAGCGCTTGCATGGTGTAGTGACTCGTATTGAACTTCCATCACAAGTGACCTTTCTTAATCGTTCTGCGCTTATTTCAGCATTAGAACATGTGCATAAACATCAGCAACTCATTATTGATGCGACTCAATGTGATTCGATCGATCCTGATATCTATCAAGTTATTCAAGATTATCAAAGTGAAACGGCCATTAAACGCCAAGTAAATCTTAAACTGGTCGGGTTTAAACAGCACTATCAAGACGTTGATGATGCGGTACTTGATATTGATATTAGTACACATGACTTGCAACAAAAGCTGAGTCCTCAACAGGTCGTCAACTTACTTAAAGAAGGGAACGAACGTTTTGTAAAAAATGAACGTTTACAACGAGATATTTATCGACAAATTCGTGTTACTGCAGATGAAGGGCAGCATCCGATCGCAGCAGTGCTTGGTTGTATGGATTCACGTGCACCTACCGAAATGATTTTTGATGTGGGTATTGGTGATCTGTTTAGCTTACGAATTGCAGGTAATATTGCTGGGCAAAAAGTACTGGGTTCTCTTGAATTTGCTTGTCAGGCTAAAGGCTCTAAAGTGATTGTGGTTTTAGGACATACAGATTGTGGTGCTGTGACGAGTGCATGTCAATTACGTCTAGAACAAAAGCAAGTGTCCGATGTGAAGGAAATGCCACACATTCAATATGTGCTTGGGCCATTAATGCATTCGGTTGATAGCGTATATGACATTATGCAGCCACGTGAATTAGGTAATGCTTTTATTAGCCAAGTGACCGCAATGAATGTTCACTACAACATCCAATACATTATTAATAACAGTAGTGTGCTTAAAGATATGGTTGAGCGAGGTGACATTGTAGTTGTGGGTGCAATTTACGATGTAAAAACAGGGCACGTTCAGTTTCTTGACTAATAAGCTCTTTAATTAAAAAAAGCGCCTTATTTAAGGCGCTTTTTTTCACTATGACATCAACTCAAAATTACCAGTGTTCGCCTGGGAAGATTCGTGCATATGCTTTTTGTGCCCAGTTTAATTTCTCGGTTTTTTCACCTTTTGCTGCATCTGAACTTGGGAATAAACGGAAACCAATCGACATAAACATATTGTTGATGCCCGGTGCAACCGAATATGTCATTGAAGCTAAGCGGCCTAAGTTAGTTGCCATACGTTTTGGACGTTTCACAATTGCATAAGCAATTAAGTCAGCAGCCTGCTCAGGTGAAAGTGTTGGTACATATTTATAAATTTTAGTCGGTGCAATCATTGGGGTACGAACCAATGGCATATAAATTGAAGTAATCGCAATTTTATGCGCATGAACTTCAGCCGATAGACAGCGGCTAAATGCATCAAGCGCTGCTTTAGATGCAACGTAAGCAGAAAAGCGAGTCGCATTTGCTAATACACCAATCGAGCTAATATTAATGATTTGCCCGTCTTTACGCTGAATCATATGCGGCAAAATATTAAGAACTAGGCGTACTGCGCCAAAATAATTTAATTGCATGGTACGTTCAAAGTCATGAAAACGATCATAAGACTCATGTACGGCACGGCGAATAGAGCGGCCTGCGTTATTAATTAAAATATCAATGTGATCAACGGTCGCTAAAATTTCTTTAGACACTTGATCAATCATGTCCATATCATTGAGATCACACGGGAAAATTGATGCCTTACCGCCACGACTTTCAATATCTGCTTTCACTTCTTCCAAAGTTTCTTGAGTACGGGCAACCAGTAAAACATGGGCACCAGCATCAGCAAGCTTATTTGAAACCGTTAATCCGATTCCACTCGAGGCGCCTGTCACTAAAATGACTTTATCTTGTACCTTTTCCTGGAACAGAGCTTCTAATTTTTTATTCACAGCATTTTACCTAAGTAGGGGCAGGGACTATTTATTCCGGTATGTAATTTTTATTTTTTACAACCGTAGGTTCATCCAAATGAACTCATAAATATGGCTATTATCTTAATAGATGTTTAAAAATTGTCTAGTCTGTAAATATATGAAATTTAACAATTTATTTAGAGTAAAAACTCTAAAGTGGAAGTTGGAATATTTCCTTCTTTATCCTAATCTTCTGAATAATATGATAATTGTTTAATACATTTTTATTGGCTAAAGAATAAACAGTAAGGTTATGGCTTAATAATGGCAAGAACGATAATTGAAATAGTACAGATAAAGATAATCAGTGTTGCCTGTTTTTTTCTAACATTTATACCATTTGCGATTTGTCGTAAAAGTTTAGCTTGAAAGCCATGGATAGCTGCCAAAATAAGTACAAATACAATTTTTGCAGGAAGCCATTTAGAGCTAAACCATTGGCCGTTAATTGCTAATATTAAACCAGACGCAAAAGTAATGAAGAGAGCTGGGGTCGTCATAATTTGATCCCATCGGTACTCACGCTCAGCCCAGATAGGAATACGTATATTCTCGTTAATATCAAACTCTATTTTAAGTGACATCGAAGCAGTAAGAACGCCACTTATGAAAATGGTCATTGAGACTATATGTATAGCTTTTAGCCATGGGCTTAAGGTTGTAAAAAGCTCTATCATGATGATTGAGCTTCATCTAACTTAGCTATTTTATTTTTTATAAATGATAAATTAAAGTAAACACCGAACGGGATGAGCGTAATCACTACTAATCTTAATATTTCTAATGGTGTCCATTTACTATCAGCTATGGTTTGTACTGCGAACCAGATATAAGTAAAAAAAGTAAGCCCGTGGATAGGCCCCATAAAATGAACACCTGTATCCCATCCATTAAAATATTTTAAAGGTACTGCAACAACAACCAATAGCAGTAGAGAAACTGTCTCTAATAATGAAAAAAATTTCAATTTTTGAAATTGAGTAATATTGTGTGCTTTCGGATTAGCCATATTTATTGATCCGTATTTAGCCCATTTGAAGATTTAATTTATCGATACTAAGAATGGGGGGAGATAACTATTCATTCTATATTTTGAAAATAGACAAGCTGAGCTGAGGGAATAGTTTTTCCATTCATAGTTTTGACATAAAAATTACTACGGGTAATTCTGTCAGTATTAACCTATTGTTATGAGTGGCAGGAATGACAATAATCGTTCATTTACTGCCAATTTGATATCTGCCAAAATAAGAAAAGTTTATTAATAGAGCCTTTATCCATGCATACGATAGCTATTCTTGCTTTGCATGATTTCATCCCATTTGACTTGGGTATTCCATGTGAGGCCTTTGGCTTCGTACGTTTATTAAATGGTGCGGCGGGGTACTGTGTAAAAGTTTGTGGTGAAGCAGAGCATGTAAATACAGGGGCATTTACACTTCAAGCACATTTTGGGCTTAATCATCTTATTGATGCAGATACTATTATTATTCCCGGTATTAAAGATCCTAAAAAGACTCTTAATCCCAAGGTACGGACAGCCATTCTCAAAGCGTGGAAAAAAGGGGCAAGAATTGCTTCAATTTGTTCCGGGGCATTTGTTCTAGCAGAAACGGGACTTCTTGATGGATATCGAGCTACAACCCATTGGGTTCTTGCAGAGGAGTTGGCTCTTCGATACCCCAAGATCAAGGTCGACCCAAATGTACTGTTCATTGATGAAGGACGTCTTATAACTTCAGCCGGAGCCTCATCTGGACTGGATATGTGTTTGCATCTTGTGCGTCGGGATTATGGTCAAACAGTGGCTGCTCATGCTGCAAAGCTTGCCGTAGCCCCCTTAAATCGTGAGGGAGGGCAAGCACAGTTTATTCAACATGAATTACCAGAGACTCGTGATAGTTTGGCTCCGGTACTGGAGTGGGTGAGGTCACATTTGAATGAAGAAATTGATATTAAATTACTTGCTTATAAAGCAAATATGAGCCCAAGAACCTTCGCACGACGTTTCCGCGATCAAATTGGAACTACACCATTACAGTGGCTGCTTACCATGCGTATACAACGGGCTCAAGAGTTACTGGAGACATCCTCACAATCCATTGAAGATATTTCTTTAAGCTGTGGTTTTAATTCTCCTGTCACTTTCCGGACTCGGTTTAGAAATTGTGTAGGGCTTAGTCCTAGCACCTATCGGGCTAGATTTATTTCTCATTCTTTGCTTTGAATTATCTGTGTTGTGCAAATGGATCAAATTATTATTGTAGATGAGAGCAGACTTCATCTGAATTTGAATAAAGACAAATAACAAAGCCTCTATTTCCAGAGGCTTGTTGAATAGTTTAAAAGTTATACAGCTGAAAGTGCTTGGTCTAAATCGGCAATTAAGTCATCAATATGCTCAATTCCAATTGAAAGACGTACCATATCTTCGCTTACACCAGCAGATTTAAGTTCTTGTTCATTGAGCTGGCGATGAGTCGTCGTTGCAGGATGACACGCCAAACTTTTTGCATCGCCAATATTTACGAGACGAGTAAATAATTGAAGAGCATCGATGAATCGAGTGCCGCCTTCGAGACCATCTTGTACGCCGAAAGATAAAATTGCAGAAGGTTTGCCTTTTACATATTTTTGAGCAAGCTGATGCTGTGGATGATCTTTTAAACCTGCGTAGTTAACCCATTTTACTTTTGGATGAGTCTGTAAATATTCCGCAATTTTTTGAGCATTTTCAGTATGACGCTCGATGCGGAGGTTTAGAGTTTCGAGACCTTGTAAAATCAAGAAAACACTCAATGGGCTAATTGCCGCGCCTGTATTGCGTAATGGTACTACACGAGCTCGTGCAATATAGGCTGCTTCACCTAAAGCTTCGACATAATTAACCCCGTGATAACTTGGATCAGGCGTGTTCAAAACTTTAAAACGTTCTGGATATTTATCCCAAGGAAATTTGCCGCTATCTACAATTGCTCCACCAATGCTATTACCATGACCACCGATATATTTAGTAAGCGAATGAATGACGATATCGGCACCATATTCAAAAGGTTTTAATAAAGCAGGGGTGGCAACGGTGTTATCGACAATGACGGGTACACCATATTCATGTGCGATTTTTGAAATTTCTTCTAAATCGATGATATTTCCAAGTGGGTTACCAATCGACTCAACAAAAACAAGTTTAGTTTTATCATCAATTAAGTCACGTAAGCTTTCAGGTTTTTGATAATCAAAAAAGCGAACTTCAATGCCTTGTTTTGGTAAGGTATGGGCAAATAGATTATACGTTCCGCCATATAAGGTTGAGACAGAAGCAATATTGTCTCCAGCTTCGGTAATCGTCTGAATTGAGTAAGTAATTGCTGCCATTCCAGAAGCTAGAGCTAAAGCACCAATCCCGCCTTCGAGTGCAGCAAGACGTTGCTCAAGTACAGCAGTGGTCGGGTTCATAATACGGGTATAAATATTACCCTGAACTTTTAAATCAAAAAGATCGGCACCGTGTTGTGTGTTATCAAATGCATAAGAAGTGGTTTGATAAATAGGAACCGCGACAGCTTTTGTGGTTGCTTCTGGTGAATAACCAGCATGGATTGCTAAGGTTTCATCTTTATAAGTCATGATTACTTCATCTTCGTGAGTTAAATATTGAGCGAGTCTAGCCTAAAATTCATATTGAAAATTGCAGAAATTCTGGTTTGTTTTCTAATTTTAGGAATAAAGATAGCAAAATATACGCTGAAACGCTGTATAAATCTTATACATAAACATTTTGCAACTTATTGAAAAAGAAAATTGTTTGATAAATCCGTACGATGGAAATCATAACTTCAAGTCAATGAGGTTTTCAGCGTATAATACGCGCGATTATTTATCGCTTATGCGATGTATTGGTTTTTCAATTGAGGAGTCCTGCGTGGCCCAATATATTTATACGATGAACCGAGTGTCTAAAATGGTTCCGCCAAAGCGCGAAATCTTAAAAGACATCTCTTTATCATTTTTCCCGGGTGCCAAAATTGGTGTACTCGGTTTGAACGGTGCAGGTAAATCTACCCTGCTTCGTATTATGGCTGGCGTAGATAAAGATTTCTCTGGTGAAGCTCGTGCACAACCTGGAATTAAAATCGGCTATTTAGAGCAAGAACCACCGCTAGATCCGACAAAAGACGTTCGTGGTAACGTTGAAGATGGCGTGCGTGAAGCTTTAGATGCATTAGAGCGTCTTGATCAGGTTTTTGCAGAATATGCAGACCCAGATGCAGATTTTGATGCACTTGCAAAAGAGCAGGAAAAATTAGAATCAATTATCCATGCTTGGGATGCGCACAACCTAAACAACCAGCTTGAAATTGCTGCGGATGCTTTGAATCTTCCAGCTTGGGATGCAGACGTAACATTACTTTCTGGTGGTGAGCGTCGTCGTGTTGCACTGTGCCGTTTATTGCTTTCGAAACCAGATATGTTACTTCTGGACGAACCGACGAACCATTTAGATGCAGAATCTGTAACTTGGTTAGAACGTTTCTTGAAAGATTTCCCGGGCACTATCGTTGCGATTACGCATGACCGTTATTTCTTGGATAACGTGGCTGAGTGGATTCTTGAACTTGACCGTGGTATGGGTATTCCTTATCAAGGAAACTATTCTTCTTGGTTAGAACAAAAGAATGCGCGTTTAGAGCAGGAAAATAAACAAGAAGAATCTTTTGCTAAAGCATTGAAAAAAGAACTTGAATGGGTTCGTTCAAATGCGAAAGGTCAGCAAAAGAAAAACAAAGCGCGTATGGAACGTTTTGAAGAGCTTAACTCTAAAGAATTCCAACAACGTAATGAAACATCTGAAATCTATATTCCACCTGGCCCACGTTTGGGTAACAAAGTTGTGGAAGTGGAAGGTATCAGTAAATCATTTGACGGCCGCGTGTTGTACGAAAACTTAACGTTTACCGTACCTCCAACAGCGATTGTTGGTATTGTTGGTCCAAACGGTGCGGGTAAAACGACTTTATTCCGTATGATGACTGGCGAACAGCAACCTGATACAGGTACTGTGACCTTAGGTGAGTCAGTTAAAGTGGCTTATGTTGGTCAGATTCGTGACACTCTAGATAATAATAAAACTGTTTGGGAAGAAGTTTCTGGCGGTTTAGATATCTTAAAAATCGGTGATTACGAAATCGCATCACGTGCTTATATCGGCCGTTTTAACTTTAAAGGTCAAGATCAGCAAAAACGTGTAGGTGAATTGTCTGGTGGTGAGCGTAACCGTTTACAACTTGCGAAGATCTTACAGTTAGGTGCAAACGTTATCTTACTGGATGAGCCATCAAACGACTTGGATATTGAAACTTTACGTGCGCTTGAGGATGCAATTCTTGTATTCCCAGGTACGGTAATGGTGGTATCGCATGACCGTTGGTTCCTTGACCGTATTGCGACACATATCTTGTCATTTGAAAATGAACAGCCAGAATTCTACGCAGGTAACTATGCAGAATATGAAGCATATCGTCAGTCACGTTTAGGTGATGACGCTGTTCAAAAACGTACGAAATACAAAAAAATTAGCGGTTAATCTCTGCTAATTGAGAAAACCAGCCTAAGGGCTGGTTTTTTGTTTTTTATCAAAAATCTTAAGAAATAAAAAATTAAAATTCCATAAAGTGATTGAATTTATACTTATATTTTTGATTTATTAAGATTAATATTACGGCTTAATTTATTAAAAGGTAAATAAACCTTTCTGGAAAATCATGAAAAAATTCAAACTTTATACTATTGCTTTAGGGGTAGCTGTTGCTACACAACTTACTGGATGTCTTTCAGTAAAATCTTATGTTGATCCTGCTTATAAGTCTCTTTCCTATTCGGATATTAAAAAACCAGCTCAACCTATTCCAGTGGTTTTAACTACTGAATTTCAGCGAAATGGAGCAGTTGTTCCAAAAGCCGGTAAAGAACTGCAATCAGCAGTTGAGCGTAGTCTAAGAGCAACAGGCGTATTTTCTCCAACAGCCCAAGCGAATGGCGAGAAGCAAGCAAAATTACATTTAACCGCGAATAATGTGGCTGATTTAGGTGAGGCTGCGGGCAAAGGGGTTCTAACGGGTTTGACTTTTGGTGCTGTCGGTAATGCGATTGCTGATAAATATGAGTTTAAATTTAATTATGTTGATGCTCAAGGTAAAGAAGTATCTGAGCGTTACCCGCATATGATTCTAACAACAGTAGGAAACAAAAAAGCGCCTATTGAAAATGTACAACCAATGTCGATTAATGAAGCATTTAATAAAGTTGTTGATGATGTTGTGATTCGTTTTTCTTCTGACTTACAAAAACAGCAATAAACATCTAGTTCAAGTACACAAGCTATTTGTGTGACATATTGCCAGTTAATTTTTAAAACCAGCCTAAGGGCTGGTTTTTTATTTTAAGAGTGAAAGATCTTATTTATTAAAGTCACCATGTAAATCTGACCATATTAATGATGGAGCTACCGTAATCACGTCAAAGGTCATTGCTAAAGGGTATAACGCCATACGTGTTGCACGTTTAAATGGGTGTTTCTTGGTTATCTCATCTTTTTGCTGTAAAGCGACTGAGTAGGGAGTAGGCATGGCTTGTTGAATTTTGTGTGTGCTTGGAGCTTTATAAATTTGTCCTTTAAAAGGAAGAAAGGCGTACGGATATAAAACTTCTTTTTGATTTTCCATCACGACAAAATGATTTTTAAATCCCAAGTTTTTTAAATTTTCTTTTTGTTGATCAGAAAGTACTGATAGAGGTGTTTTATATTGAAATTGAAGTTCTCCGTGAAAATGGGTGGGATCATCCATTTCAAGGACAAGAGGTGATGAAATATTCAAAGTTCTCTGTTCTGCTGGAATATTTTTAATAATATTCAGAAATTTAGAACTCCCTTCGGTCATCAAATAATTATAATCTTGACCAATAAACACAAGGCCTTGTTCTTGCTCATTTTTAACTGCTTGGCCTAATGCAATAATTTGATCGGTTTTTAAAACGGTTGTTTTAATTTCAGTTGTTTCATTTGGTAAAGCGGTGGACAACATATTGGTCGCGCAGCCCGTTAAGCCCAGACAAATTGTTAATATAGATGCAGAAAAAAGCTTGTACATAATGATTACTCAAAAGAAATTATTTTTGTCTCGTATAAGGTGAGATAAGTTCTAAATTAAAAATGGAGATTTATGAATCGAGGTTTTGTAATTTTATTACATGCCTAGAGCCTGTTATAGTGCCTTTGTTCAACTTTTTAGTTTAATGGTGTGCTTTTGCCACGTTCCGCAATTTTTATGTCCATCTTGTTTAGTTTGCTTATATTCCAGAGTTTATGGAATGTAGCAGCTGCATTTTGTGCGCATGAAAATCAGGAAAAAGCATTGCATCATTTCGGGCATCACGCAGCTTTAGATGTATATCAACCTTCACATCAAGCTCATACTAAACAGAAAGATGCTGGAAATATTTCTCATAAAGCGCCTTTAAATTTGCAAGATCATCATGATCATTTGCCTTCATGTTTTCATGTGGTGATGACTGAAGTTGCAAAGCAAGCTGAAGCACCTGTAGTGCATGTGCAGGAACTCTCACAAATTTATCACTGGTCTAATTCTTACCAGTCGCCCCATCTTACTGCTTTAAAACCTCCTCCTGTTTTAACCCCGCTATAGGTGGGGTAGCCAAAACAAGCCCACCGCATCTCTTATTTATTGCGGGGCAAAAACATGTCTTCTATTTTTTCAACTCGAGTGGGTTCTACTTCTCACTTAGAGAGTAACGTTAAAATAACGTTAAAAAAGGTTTTAACAATCTCAAGCCTATCTGTTGCCATGCTATTGGCTGGACAAGTAACGATGGCTCAGTCTGAGATTCAACAAGAACTTTATATTCAAAAAGCAGCCTTTACTTTTGACCAAGCCTTAGAGCAGGTACAAAAATATCAAAGTCAGCAAGGTGTTTGGCAAGCACAGCAGCAAATGGCTGAGGCCAATTTAAAGCAAAGTCGTTTATGGGCCAACCCAAGTCTTTCTATTGAACAAACTGGCTTCCAAAGTGATCAAGAAAAAGAACTTGCGATTGGTATTTCTCAGCCTTTAGATATTTTTGGACAACGTAAGGCTGCACAAAACTTAGCAAAAGTGGAAATATCAAAAATTGATTTGGCCGAGCAGCGTTATCAAGCTGAACTTGGATTAATCGTTAAATATTTCTGGTCACAAGTGGCTTTGCTTGAGCTTGAAAAGTCTCTTATTGCAGAGCAGCTAGAAGTCAGCCAAGAAAATTTGTTGGCATCGGAAAAGCGTTATCAAGCAGGAAGTATTGCGCAAGTTGATGTAGATCGAGTGCGGATGTCTCACTTGGAAAATCAGCGTTTATATCAACAAGTTGATTTAAAACTTCAAGTTGCGAAACAACAATTGGTGAACTTATGGGGAGGTGGTTCAAGTCAGTTTCAGCTATTCCAAAGTCCAAATCAGTTATGGGCATTGGCAGCGAATCTAGAACCAAGCCAAGATGCGCAAAATAATTTATTAGAGCGTTCTTTCCAGCTAGATGCTCTTGCTCAGCAAGCCAATATTCAACAGCTTAAAGCAAAAGCAAGACCGCAACCAACTGTAACTTTGGGTGTTAATAACACTCGTTCTCCAGAACAGAGTACAGATAACCAAATTCGTTTAGGTGTAGAAATTCCTTTAAATCTTTTTAATCGCCAGCAATACGGAATCAAGATTGCTCAGGCCAAACAAGAGCTATCTCAACGTCAGCAAAGCTTTTATCGACAGCAAAATCAGGTTGATATTGAAACCCTAATATCAGAGTTAAAAGGTTTACGTATCCAGTTTAAACAACTGAATGATCAGCAAGTTCCTCTTGCTATTCAAGTTCAGCAAAAAACATTGCAAGGTTTCCGTTTGGGTAAGTTCGCCGTTACCGATGTTCAGCAAGCCACTCTGCAATTGCAAGACGTGCGCTTACGTAAAGTCGAGCTATTAAAACAGGCTTGGCAGAATTCAATTGAAGTTCAAAGTTTGCGTCTTGGGTTAGAACCAGAACAGATCATGGCGAAAGATGCCTTAATGCAACTCAATCAACGTGCTTGGCAACAAAGTCAAACATTCCCAACTCAGGCAGGAGAATAGTAATGTCGTTAAATTTAAAGAAAAATTCTCAATGGCTTTGGGTCGGGGTGATTGCTGCAATCACTGCAATCTTAATTGGTTTACTGGTTTTAAATTCAAAAAATAAATCTAATTCTTCTGAAGCATCGGAAGGTCACGGGCATGCTGAAGAAGAGGGTGAAGAACACCATGAAGAAGGTGAAAAACCACTGCTACTCACTGCTCAGCAAATGCAGGAACAAAATTTAAAAATTGAACAAGCTGAATTAGGTGAAGTTCCTCAACTTCAAACTTATCCAGCAAAACTGGTGGTGAATACAGACCGACAAGCCCATGTCTCACCAAGTTTTAGTGGTCGTGTCGAAGCGGTATATGTTGAATTGGGGCAACAGGTTAAAAAAGGGCAGGCTCTCGCAAGCTTATTGGTTCCAGATTTAGTCGATCAACAAGCAAATTTGCAAATTGCACAGTCTAATCTTGATTTAGCACGTCAGGACTATGAACGTGAACGTAGCTTATGGTCTCAAGGGATTTCTGCTAAACAAGATTATCAACGAGCTTATAACGCCTATCAACAAGCGCAAATTCAAGTGAAAGCTGCTCGTTCGCGCTTAAGTGCTTTCGGGGCGGGTTCGGGCTCAGGAGGACGCTATACCTTAACAGCGCCAATTGCTGGGATGGTAAGTAATAAAGATATTGTGGTGGGTGAAAACGTACAGCTAGCAGACCAGCTTTTTATTATTAATCAGCTTGATCAGTTGTGGCTGGAGTTTATTTTACCAAGCACCGCAAATTTGAATTTACAGCCAAATCAGCAGATTGAATTTAAATCTTTACAAACTGGGAATGCATTTAACGCTCAAGTTCAAAGTTTAACAACTGAAGCTGATGCTCAAACGGGGCGTTTACAGGTACGTGCCAAGGTCTTGGCAAATAGCAGCGAATTACGTCCAAACTTAATGGTTAATGTTGAGCTGAATTCTTCAGGCACAACGCAAAAAGTGACCCGTGTAAAAGCTCAGGCGATTCAACAAGTCGAAGGTAAAGACGTTATCTTTACCCCAAAAATGGTGAAAACAGGCTTTGAGTTTGAACCTGTCACTGTGCAGTTGGGGCAACGTTCTAAAGATGGTCAGTGGGTCGAAGTTGTAAAAGGTATTAATCCAAGCCAGCGCTATGTGGCAGAAGGTAGCTTCTTGCTGAAATCCGAACTGGAAAAGGGAGAGGCGGAGCATGGACATTAATAAACCTGAGCTACCCAAACCAGAAGGACTGTTTGATAGAGTTATTCAGTTTGCTATTCAAAATGCCATTTGGGTCATGCTATTTGTACTGACTTGGATTGGAGTTGGGATCTG
Organism: Acinetobacter sp. IRS14; assembly: GCF_034650275.1. Classification (NCBI taxonomy): domain Bacteria; kingdom Pseudomonadati; phylum Pseudomonadota; class Gammaproteobacteria; order Moraxellales; family Moraxellaceae; genus Acinetobacter; species Acinetobacter sp. IRS14. Next base: position 5,841 of record NZ_JAOVFN010000021.1, on the reverse strand, counting down.
GAGTTATCAAAAGCTTCCTATTGATGCAGTTCCAGATATTACTAATACGCAAGTCCAGATTAATACCCAAGCCAATGGTTATACCGCTTTAGAGGTTGAACAGCGGATTACCTATCCGATTGAAAATGCGATGGCTGGAATTCCAAATCTGGAACAAACTCGCTCTATTTCACGTTATGGGCTTTCCCAAGTCACCATCATTTTTAAAGATGGAACCGATATTTATTGGGCAAGACAACTGATTAACCAGCGTTTACAAGAGGCGGACGGGCAACTGCCCGAATCAGTTGATCCAGTCATGTCTCCTGTTTCTACAGGTTTAGGTGAAATTTACCAATGGGTGGTAAAAGCAAAATCAGGTGCTAAGAAAGCAGATGGCACGGCCTATACAGCCATGGATTTACGTGAAATTCAGGACTGGATTGTGCGCCCTCAGTTGCAGCGCGTGAAAGGCGTGGCGGAAATTAACAGTATTGGTGGCTACAATAAAACCTATATTGTTTCACCTGATTTAAAACGTTTGCAGCAGCTTCAGATTTCAATCAATGAATTTCAAATTGCTCTGCAAGAAAATAATGAAAATCGCGGTGCAGGTTTCATTGAAGAAAATGGAGAGCAACTCACCGTTCGTGTGCCCGGCATGCTAAGTAGTGTTGAAGATATTCAAAACATTACTGTGAGCACCAAAAATGGGTTACCAATTCGCGTGGCCGATGTAGCAAATGTTTCTATTGGGCATGATTTAAGAACAGGAGCTGCAACTTATAACGGTGAGGAAACGGTTCTTGGCATCGCCATGATGATGATGGGAGAAAATAGCCGTACCGTTGCTCAGGCGGTTGATAGCAAAATTAAGGAAATTCAGCCTACATTACCTAAAGGTGTGGAAATCGAAACGGTTTATGACCGAACAAGTTTAGTAAACAAAGCAATTACAACCGTACAGAAGAACCTTGTTGAAGGTGCAATTCTGGTTATTGTGATTTTGTTTATTTTCCTAGGAAACTTTCGAGCTGCTTTAATCACAGCCTGCGTTATTCCCCTTTCGATGTTATTTACCCTGACAGGTATGGCTGAACAGAACATTAGTGCCAACCTCATGAGCTTAGGAGCGCTTGATTTCGGGATTATTGTAGATGGTGCAGTAGTTATTGTAGAAAACTGTATTCGACGTCTAGCAGAAGCACAGCATGCTTTACATCGGCCTCTTACACGGGCTGAGCGATTCAAAGAAGTATTCCTTGCAGCAAAACAGGCCCGTCGACCACTTATTTTTGGGCAAATGATTATTTTAGTGGTCTATTTACCTATTTTTGCTTTATCTGGTGTTGAAGCCAAAATGTTCCATCCAATGGCTATGACTGTGGTGATGGCATTATTGGGTGCCATGATTCTTTCTGTGACATTTGTACCTGCGGCAGTTGCTCTTTTTGTTACGGGTGAAGTGAAAGAAAAAGAAACGCGTTGGATGTTGCTTTTAAAGCAGAAATACCGAGATGTCCTCGATCAGGCTTATCAGCTTAAGATAGTGGTTGTTAGTTTTGCATTAAGTATCTTAGTGCTCACAGGCGTGTTAGCTACCCAAATGGGCAGTGAATTTGCACCGCAACTCAGCGAAGGTGATTTTGCCTTGCAGCAAATGCGTTCACCGAGTACTGGGCTCGAGCAATCACTGCGAATGCAGGAAAATACTGAAAAACTCATTTTGAAAAACTTTCCAGAGGTAAAAGCTGTTTTTGCACGGACAGGAACGGCTGAGGTTGCAACGGATGTGATGCCGCCAAATATCTCTGATGCAGTTATTTTACTTAAACCGCATGATCAATGGCCAAACTCTAAAGAGACGCTAGCTGAGCTGCGTTCACGTATGGAAGCTTTTTTAGTGCCATTACCTGGTAATAACAGTGAGTTCTCTCAACCGATCGAGCTGCGCTTTAATGAGCTAATTTCAGGGATCCGGAGTGATATTGGTGTCAAGGTTTTTGGCGATGATATGCAAGTACTCAACGAGCAGGCTCAAGCACTCGCTCAGAAAGTACAAAAAATTTCAGGTGCTACTGCGGTTAAGGTAGAACAAACGAGTGGTTTACCGGTGCTGAGTGTTGAAATTAACCGACCTCTGGCTGCGCAATATGGATTATCTGCAAAAGCTATTCAAGATATTGTGGCGGCAAGTGTAGGTGGACAAAATGTTGGGCAGATTTTACAAGGTGATAGACGATTTGATTTTGAAATTCGCTTAGAAGACCAGCAGCGTACCATCCAAAACTTAGCTCAACTTCCGATTCAGCTACCAAATGGTGGACTGATCCAGCTTCAAGATGTCGCTAAAGTTGAACGTATCTCAGGTTTAAATCAGGTGGGACGTGAAAATGGTAAGCGCCGTGTCATTATTACTGCAAACGTAGAAGGCCGTGACTTAGGATCATTTGTTCAAGAGTTAAGAACAACACTCGCAAAAGAACAACTACCAGCTGGGTATTGGTTGGAATATGGCGGTCAGTTTGAAAATCTAGCTTCAGCTGCTGCACGAATGAAAATTGTTGTGCCATTGGCGCTTGCTATGATTTTCATTCTACTCATGGCTGTATTCCATAATATTAAAGAAAGCCTGTTAGTGTTTAGCGGCGTGCCGTTTGCTTTGTCAGGTGGTCTTATTGCCCTTTGGCTAAGAGATATTCCGCTGTCCATGTCGGCTGGTGTTGGGTTTATTGCCTTATCAGGTGTCGCCGTTTTGAATGGTCTGGTGATGCTGAGCTTTATTAAAGAGCTTAGAGAAAAATTTGATATTCAAACTGCAACATGGAATGGAGCAATCTTACGTTTAAGACCTGTACTCATGACGGCTTGTGTCGCATCTCTTGGCTTTATTCCAATGGCTTTGGCAACTGGAACTGGTGCAGAAGTACAGCGACCTTTGGCAACTGTAGTAATCGGTGGCATTATTTCATCTACGATATTAACGCTGGTTTTATTACCGGTCATTTATCGATGGATGAATGAAGTTAAGACGAAAAGGGTTGAGCATTCATAATGTCATCGATTTGAGATATCTTTTTTGATGACATAGTCAATTCAAAAGAGTGTTTGAAAGAGTTAAAGGTAATGGTGTCTTCATCGTTACTTTTAACTCACCATAAAGATAAATAAAAAGGAGTCCGCAAAATGGGTGGACATCATGGTCATGATCATAGTCATGCTGTAGTGACTGAAGGTAATGCTAAGAAGTTAACAATTGCTTTAGCGCTTACGACAACGTTTTTAATTCTTGAGGTCATTGCAGGTTTAATCACACAAAGTTTGGCATTGCTTTCTGACGCTGCACATATGTTTACAGATGCAGCTGCTTTGGCAATTGCTTTGGTCGCTATTCAAATTTCCAAACGTCCTGCTGATAATAAACGCACTTTCGGTTATCAGCGCTTTGAAATTCTGGCTGCTTTATTTAATGCACTCATGCTTTTTGTGGTGGCAATTTATATTTTATATGAGGCCTATATCCGCTTCTCTAAGCCACCTGAAATTCAAAGTATGGGAATGCTCATTGTGGCGACCATTGGTTTGGTGATTAATCTCATCTCAATGAAAATTCTCATGTCGAGTGCTAATAGTAGCCTAAATGTTAAAGGTGCTTATCTAGAGGTATTGAGTGATGCTCTAGGCTCAGTCGGCGTTATTATCGGGGCACTCATCATTTACTTCACCAACTGGTACTGGGTCGATACGATTATTGCGGTACTGATTGGCTTTTGGGTATTACCAAGAACATGGGTTTTACTTAAACAAAGTATTAATATTTTGCTCGAAGGCGTGCCAGAAGAGGTGGATATTGAGAAGTTACGTACAGATCTACTTTCTTTAAATGGTGTGGAGAGTATTCACCAACTTAAAGTATGGGCGATTACTTCTAAAAATATCCATTTAACGGTGCACTTATTTGCGCCTCAAGCGGATCGTACCAAGCTCTATCAAGATGCTGTTGAAATGCTTTCCCATGAACATGGTATTGGCGAAGTGACCTTGCAAATTGAAGACGATGCAGAGATCAATTGTCAGCATATTGCTCAACATGCTTCACACGAGCATGATGATAAAGAACATTCACATCAGCATTAAGCTGATGTGAACACTTTTTTAAATTTCCCATTCGTGATTGCAGTCACGGCATTTCCAATGTTTTTGTGACTGCATAAATGCTTGCATAGACAGTTTAAAGTCCGGCAAATCACGCCAAAACATAAAACCTGCTCCTACAGTCACAACAAAAACAACTACTGTTGCAATTTGAAGAGTGCTACCTGCACCATTGCCAAAAATCCACATAAAAATGCTAATCACAACCAAGAGTAAAAGCATAAAAAGTGCAGGAATTAAGATAGCGAGGCTTTTAGGAACTGCTGGTTTTACGCTGTTCATGCCTTGGCTTACAGGCATGATTTTAACACTTTGACATTGAGGGCAACGATATTGCATGAGAACTCCACATTTAGTTTGAATCTATTCTAACGGAAATGTCGGAAAAGAAAAAAATTTGTAAGATATCGATGAAGTGCTATGAGTTAGCAAAAAAATTACTTATGAATAAACAAAGAAATATAAAAAACTGATGATTTATCCGTACACATAAAAATTAAAATAATATTGTAGAGCATGCTAATCTACAGAAAAATGAAGTGTGATTAGCACTATAAATGAGCTTAAATACTCATAAATAGGACGTGGAATAAATATAAAAAGGAGAGAGGGACTTGGGTCAACAAGATGACAATAAGTCGCAGCCTACAACGACAGCATCGGTTTTAGCTACCCCAGATACCGCAAAACCGTCATTATCTCGTCGATTACTGCATAAGACATTGCAACATGCCCAAGATGCAGTTGGGTTTGCTAGCGACACAACACGTAATATTGCAGAGGTTGCTGACGCGGCTTTAGACGCGCTCGATCAAGTGACTACCCATACCAGACGTGGAGTTGTTGGAATGACAAATCTGGCGGCCGGCACTGTAAGAGATATGGTGTCCGAAACCAGTGAAACCGCACGCCAAGTCGCATTGATAATGGCGCGTACATTTTTGGGGAAGAGTACCTTAACTTTGTACTTACCTGAAATGCTATTAAATAATCAAATCCGTAAGCGCATAGATCGCTCTGAAATTGATGATATTAAAATTAAGTGCGGCAATGATAGTTTCCAAGTCGAGATCGATGGGCATTATCATCGTTTCATGTACCGTTTAAGTTTAGATTTTAAAGTATTGGAATGTCGTATTGGGCAGGAAAAGTTTTTGCGCCTACGTCAAATGGATGAAAGTCTTGATGTCCAGATTCGTCATGGAGGAACATTGTCAAACTGGGCTGTACGCCGTATTGGTCGGGTTGGTTTTGAAGTCGTAAATATGTTACCCATTCCATCACTTATTAATCATTTGATTGGTGATATTCCGGGTATCCAGCGTGATGGCCACCGTATGTGGTTTATTGACCTAGAGCAGGCAGGATTTATTGACTTTATTAATAACCGATCTTGGATGGTTGAAAAGCTTTTGAGTCTGACAGATTTCAGTATTTTACCGGGTTTGAATATTTTGAGAGAAAGTCGAGAATTGGTCCAGCAATTGGTAGATCAATTTGAAATTAGAGGACTACGGGTACAGTCGGGTCGCCTCGAAGTACAAGTGGGAATTGCAAGCTCATAGAGCATAGTAAAAGCTGATCATTGATTGGCTTTTTATTTTTTTAGGCAAGAAAAAAGCCACTGACGTTATGCAGTGGCTTTTTAGAATTTGGCGTCCCTACGGGGATTCGAACCCCGGTTACCGCCGTGAAAGGGCGATGTCC
>NZ_JAOVFN010000020.1:23743-72009 GCF_034650275.1 Acinetobacter sp. IRS14 | reverse complement strand
AGTTCAGAATAGCCGCGTTTAAGGGCTTCATTTTCAGCAAATGAGGGCTGGTGACCTGCTGACCATTTAAGTCAACTGAATAATCCGTCAACATGTTTGACGGAACTTGTAAATTTAGAGCCTGTTCATTCTCTAGATATTTAAAACGGATTCCTTTTAGCTCATCAATACACACCCATTGATTATCAGGAGTCTGCTCATCCATTTTCATTCTTAAAACTTTTAAGTCACGAGAACGGATATACAGCTTTCTATCTTGATCTTGGCGAACCGAGATCAAATCTGTTGAAATACTCGAATTAATAGAAATCTTTAAGAAAAGCTGTGTGTACGCCTTATCAGAGATGAATACCTGATGAGAAGAGTTTGTAACTTCCGGAATACTTGGTAAAGCAGCATTGGTGCTATCTTGCAATGATTCAGCAAAAGCATGAATCGGCAAGTACATAACACATAAGGCACTTACGAGATATTTCATGTGTGCCTCTTTAAAGAGATGTTTGCTTACCGTTAATATTCAATGAAATATTATATTTATGATCCGTTTGAAATTTAAAATCAGGGCTAATATTAAAATTTCTTGCTTTACCAGCAAGAATATAACCATTCACCGTATTTACTTTAATGGCATAGCTTTTATTCGCTGTTGTATCAACAAGCGTTAAATTGCTTAAAAGTGCATGTCGATTTCCAACATTATTAATTATAAGTGAGGAATTATTTTGCTCTTGTTGTATTGACCAAGTAAGTTTAGTAATTGCATCTTTATTGACTACAAATAAAGGCAATGACGAACGTAGTAGTACATTAACGCCCTGATCCACTTTACGGTTATCAATCGGTTTTGGTAGTTCATCAATAATTATACGATAGGTTTGTTCATCAGAAACTGGTACTGGATTAATTCTAACTACACGTAAGTTATAAGAATCATTAGGTTGTAATTTTAAAAATGGTGGACTAACCGCGATCTCATCTGTAGGTATTAATTGATCTTGCCCAGCATTTTGACGCCATTCAAATACACGTACCTGCAAATCACTGCTTTCATTCGACTGGTTATATAAGCTAATTGAGGACGCAGCTTGATCGCTTAATATTTCAACACTTACAGGCGAAAGACGAATTGATGCAGCATTCAACATACTAGGCAAAAATAATAATAAACTTGTAGTAACAAAGATATTTTTTCTCATAATTTGCCCAGAACGACTTTTCTCAAATTAGGCTAGCTCTCCAAATCAAGAGCTAGCAATGACACAATAAAACTTATTAAAAATTAATAAGTCACTGTTACGGTTACTGTGTCAACATAGCTACCAGCACTTGGTAAAGTTGAGCCAGCTGGAATACGACCATAGACGTTAACTGTTTGTGGCGCACCAGTACCAGTACCGCTATATGCAGTTGTTGCAATACCAATTGCTGTTGCACGGTTAGTGTCAGAGAAAAGGTTGTAAGGAATAAATTCGTTGCTGGTTGCACCACCGATCATACGACGTTGAGTCGTTTGAGCATTTTTGCCGGCATCGAAAGCCAAAGTCCATGGCACAGTGTTGTTACATAAAACTTTAATTGCAGTACCACCTGTCGTTGTGGTGTCTGCGTCTACGTTGCTCGCAAGAGAACTTAAAGTACCAAAATCTAAAACTGCGTTAGCTGTTGTACCTGTAGCTGAAGTATTCAATACACAGCTATTTGTAATTGTTGCTTTAACAGTCAAAGTACCTGTTGCAGTTGCAGCATTTGCCGCATTGATAGACATTAAACCCAAAGTAATTACTGATAAAATGAGAGACTTTTTCATGGTTAAAAACCTTTTTACATTACGCCAATAAAATTAATAGATGTAAAAACTAGCCTTCCCCATCACAATCACTAGCTTTTCTGATTGTTTTTTCAAAGCGTTATTTTTTTACTCTACTTACGGCGCATAATACAAAAAAACAACAAAAACACTAACATAACTTTCATTCTAAATATCAATTAATAATTCAACTTCTGATGAATTTCTCAATTATAAAAATTTTTATGGTTTATCACGCTTTTTATATCGATTTTCGATACTTTTATCTAACTTTTATTAGTTTTACTAAAAAAAGTATAGATTTTCATTAGTTAAAGTTTACCATCACTTTTAGTATTTTATGTTTTTTTAATTTTTGGTAAAAAAATAATGAACAAAAATTAAGCTACTGATTATTCTATATATTTTAAATGAATAAGAAAAGAATATTTTATGAATAAGAAATCTAAGTAACTTATCGATACTTCTAAGATTTTTTAAGAATTTTCAGCACTTACACAATTTCCCTCTACAAAAAGAAGTTCGTGATAGCTTAACTATTTCTAAAAATTAAATGAAAAATCAAGCCAATAAAACCACCTCCCATAGCAAAACCCAACTGTATATAGGCTTTACCATACCAAGCTAACTCTCTGAATTGATAATCTGCACTTTGCGACCCAATTACTAAAATATTTTTAATGTCCCAGCTATGGAATCCTTTAGGTCTTTCTGCAAAAAAATCTAGAATAGGTGTAAACCCAAAAACGAATAAAATACCCAGTAAGGGATAAACGATAGATCCAGGAAATATAGGATTATTCTTTCTTTCCATAGAGTCAAATATTATAGTTGCAGCAACTAATATACTTTGTACTAGAGCGACTTTTTTGAAAGTATCTAGATCAAAACCTAGATAGAACATTAAGGTTAAGAAAAAAATGTCTGTGAAAAAAACGGAGCAGATTAATAGTTTCCAATTCATTTCAGTCCTTAAATGATTTTTTAGAATCTTATATAGTTGTAGTAATGTGTATTAAAAAAAATTTCAATTTATTTATATTAGCAAAAAATAATTAATTAGGACAACATTAATTAAATCAAAAAATATACAAATAAAAAATTTATTATTAATTAAATCTAAAGTTAAATCCAATTAATCCACATCCCTTTCAATGAAAATACTTAATAGAAATATTCTTTATTACAGCTAAAAATTTATAAAATATATCAATTTAATAATTAAGTATTTGATAATTTATTTAATCTCCTAAACCTCCAAATTAGATATTAATAATCGCTTAAATACTTTTTTTTAAAATCTATTTCTAAATTGAGTGAACCACAGCTGTACTGTTTGTTTTCTCTTGAAACTAACAATTCCACACTTGTAGTTTCACTTACTTATTGGCAAGGTATGTACCAGTAAAACATTAGGAATTTGTTCCAATATGGCGAGTCCAGCACAAATCATTCGACATAAATTTCTCAATACATTCTTTTCGCGCCATTCTCTCTGGTTCTTATGTATTTTTACTGCACTAAGCATAACTTGGTTTCGAACCGTATACACCCCTCATAGTATCTATTATTTTATTTCTGATACTCTCCTTAACGGGTTATGGGTGCTTACTGGTGCACTAAGTTTATTAGGCCTTTACGATGTTTTGCAGAATAAACATTCAATTCTAAGAAACTATCCAATTATGGGGCATTTCCGTTTTTTGTTTGAAGATATACGTCCAGAAATTCGCCAATACTTTATTGAAGCGGATCAAGATGCTCTACCTTTTTCTCGTATGCAAAGAAGTCTAGTTTATCAGCGTGCTAAAAATGAAAATGCAGATAAACCATTTGGTTCAATCATTGACGTTTATCAAGAAAATTATCGATTCATTGTCCATTCAATAAGCCCTTGTCCACCAGCAGATCCAAAGAGCTTTCGTATTCAGGTGGGTAATGCACAATGCCTTCAACCGTATAGTGCATCAATTATGAACATCTCTGCCATGAGCTTTGGTAGTTTAAGTGCCAATGCTATTCGCGCGTTAAATAAAGGTGCGCAGTTAGGCGGGTTCTATCATGATACTGGCGAAGGTAGTTTAAGCCCTTATCACCTAGAAAATGGCGGTGATATTGTTTGGCAAATTGCCAGCGGTTATTTTGGCTGTCGTACTTTAGATGGGAAATTTGACGAGCAAAAGTTTGCCAAGCAATCTCAATTACCACAGATCAAGATGATTGAGCTGAAGCTTTCCCAAGGCGCAAAACCAGGCCATGGTGGTATTTTACCTAAACATAAAATTACCGCAGAAATTGCACAAATCCGTGGTGTTTCTCGCGATCATGACTGTATTTCTCCGGCAAAGCATTCTAGTTTTTCTACCCCTATTGAAATGATGCATTTCTTACAGAAATTGCGCACATTATCTGGAGGTAAACCAGTTGGTTTTAAACTTTGTATTGGTCAGCCTTGGCAATTTATGAGTATTGTTAAAGCAATGCTAGAAACAAAAATTGTTCCTGACTTTATAGTCGTTGATGGATCTGAAGGTGGTACAGGCGCAGCGCCAATTGAGTTTAGCGACAATATTGGTACTCCATTACGTGAAGGCTTACGTTTTGTTCATAACACCCTTGTGGGTGCAGGACTAAGAGATCAAGTTAAGATTGGTGCGAGTGGTAAAATCATTAGTGCCTTCGATATTGCCAGTACTTTTGCTCTAGGTGCAGATTGGGTTAATTCAGCACGTGGTTTCATGTTTGCTGTTGGATGTATTCAGGCACAAAGCTGTCACACTAACCAGTGTCCTGTAGGTGTTGCGACCCAAGATAAAGACCGTCAAAAAGCAATTGATGTACCAACTAAATCAGAACGAGTATTTAATTTTCATAAAAATACATTGCATGCATTATCAGAAATGATTGCTGCGGCTGGTTTACGTCACCCTTCTGATATTAAAGCTCACCATTTGGCTCAGCGAGTAAATGACCGTGAAATTAAGAACTATGCTCAATTGCATTTTTTCTTAAAAGAGGGCGAACTTTTACAGTCTGAACTTAATAATGACGATGATAATTTTTATTATCGGATGTGGAATATGGCAGATGCTAATCACTTTTAATTTATATTAACTTGATATGTTGAGCATTACATTTAGAGTGTGATGCTCTTCCATATTTGAATTGAATATGTGATTTCCCCTCAAATTTCACTCCCCTTTTAATTTGTCTTTAATAGATTTTTCACCTAATATAAAAGTATAAATAACGTACACAATTTAATTTTATTTAATAAAAATTTTTTAATGCTTATAACAAGAAGGTATCTCATCATGTTGAAAAAAACATTCATCTCTTCTTTTGTCGCACTAGCAGTAGGTTTAAGTAGCTATGCTGTTGCTTGTACACGTGCCGTATATTTAGGCAATAACCAACATATTATTACTGCTCGCTCAATGGACTGGAAAGTTGATACGGGTACAAATTTGTGGATTATGCCAAGCGGGGTTAGTCGTGATGGTAGTGCAGGCTCCAATTCAATAAAATGGACGTCTAAATATGGAAGTGTAATTGCCACAGGCTATGAAGTTTCCACAACAGATGGAATGAATGAAGCTGGCTTGGTTGCTAACATTTTATGGTTAGTGGAGTCTCAATATCCAGATGTGAAAAAAACGGATAAGCCTTTACTCAGTATTGCAGTTTGGGCTCAATATGTACTCGATAATTTCGCAACTGTCGATGAAGCCGTTAAAGCATTAGAAAAAGAACCTTACACGATTGTGACCGATAATGTCCCAGGCGAAACACGCCTCACTACCCTGCATTTATCTATTTCTGACAAAACAGGTGATAGTGCAATTATTGAATATATTGGCGGAAAACAAGTGATTCACCATAGTCGCAGCTATCAAGTCATGACTAACTCGCCTACTTTCGATAAGCAACTTGCACTTGCCGAATATTGGAAACAAATTGGTGGAACAATCATGCTCCCCGGTACAAATCGAGCATCCGATCGCTTTGCACGTGCATCTTTTTACATCAATGCAATTCCTAAAAATGATGATAGTAAACAAGCTCAAGCCTCTGTATTTAGTGTCATTCGAAATGCGTCTGTTCCCTATGGACTAAATACCCAAGAAGAACCGAATATCTCTTCAACTCGCTGGCGAACTGTGGCCGATCATAAACAGATGCTTTACTTTTTCGAGTCAGCACTATCACCAAATGTATTTTGGGTTGATTTGAAAAAGATTAATTTTAAAGATGGTAAAACTCGTAGACTAGATTTAGGCCCCGATCAAAGCCATATATATGCAGGTGATGCCACTTCTTCTTTTAAAATTGCAAAACCATTTGTATTTTTAAGCCCATCTATGCGTTAATTTATGTCAAAATTTATTACACTTAACATAAATAATATTAAGCATACTCTCTTGGAATTTATATGATGAAGAAATCTCTACTCTTATTGGGTTCATGTCTACTTACAGCGGCTTGTAGCACCACACAGGTTAGTACAACAGCTCCTAAAGAGGTAAAGACAGCGGGTCAGCTAAACTGCTCCCCAACTGAACTATGCCCCAGCTTGCTCGTGAGATGGAACGAGAATCAAAAAGATCAGCTTCGTGTAGATGTTCATTTAAGTAGTAGTTATAACTTTTATGATATTAACGAGTTAACATTTGATATTGATGGGAAACGATTTAACTATCAACCTGCTCAATCAACTGAAAAAACGAATGTGAGCCGATTAGTTCCTAAACATTCTACAACTTTCTTTATTATTCCAAGTAAATTCTTGCAAGAGTTTAAAAGTGCTCAAAATGTAAATGTTTTGATAAAAACGGATAAGGGAACAATCGAACGCAATATGTATAGTCCACAAAAGCAGTCTTCGGTTTATAAAAACTTTATGCAGCTTTATCAAAATTCAAAATAAAGTACAAAGATTAACTCATGCATCTATCCAATTTTTTTGGATAGATGCATTATTTTTTAATAATAAAAATGTTTTGGCTTCGCATGTAAAAATGCTGGAATCAATCCCGTTAAAGCTGCACGTATATCCGCACGCTCATTAATTAATTGATGAGATCCTTCTTCTAGCATTAATAACGTTTGCAACCTAAATTTGCGACGAATAAATTCAATGTTGTAACGCCAATCAACCGTCTGATCGAGAGCACCTTGTGCAAGCCAGACGGGAATACGACAAGCTGGCCGCTCTTCCATTTCTTGCATCCATTTAGACATTGCCAAAATCCAGTCCATACCCATCATTCGAGGTTGCAAAGGATCTTTTAAACGAATGAAACGTAAAAATTCAGGATTATGATTATTACGTCTAAAGTGTCTCGGTACTTGGCGCTTAATACGGCGAATAATGCCCAATCCAACTGGGTTATGCCACCATGCTGTTTTTGCAGGACGAATCAAAGGAGAAAGTAGCAAAACTCTATCTACAATCGGATCTTGGCGTTTTTCAGCATATTCCAATAAGTGATGCATCCAGATTGCGCCACCCGTACTTTGTCCAATTCCTACCCAAGGTTTTGGTAACTGATCTGCATGTTTTACATATTGATAAACAGCCATCAGAACTTGTTGATAATGATCAAAATTTTGAATACTTGCTGGTGAGCCATTGCTTAAACCATGCCCTGGTAAGTCATAGGTAATGACACTAAAGCCTTGTTCAAGAATTTCACGAATAATGGGCTGATAAATACCACTATGCTCAAGATAGCCATGTAATAAGCAGACAGTACCTTGTATTTTTTCTACTTTAGGCTTGAAAACTTGCACATGTAATCGAAACAAAGGCATTTGAACATAGCCCTGCCAATGATCACATTCAAGTAAATGCAAACCATATAACTTACGGTAAGCTAGTAAATCTCGAGACGGTTCTTCTAATGTATTTAAATTAAGTGGACTTAAAACCTGTGGCGTAAGATCACGGTTAGGAACCGGCAAATCTAATTGTTTTAATACGGCAGGATTGAGAAATGGGATATCTGACATTAAGGTACCTCTCGACAATCACTTGAGCCAAACAACATGTCGCGAATTGTCGCAAGTAATTCATAATTTGCACGACGGCTATGATCGTAATTTTGCACACTTGGTTGCCAGCGTGTCAGTGGTGTTGGCATTGGAGCCACAACAGGAATGGTTTCAATACCATTTAAAGCAAATAGTCGACGAGTACGCGGCATATGGTATTCATCTGTAACCAACATGACCGTCGGTGCTCCACCCTTTTTCTGAAGCAAGAGAGAACTGAATCTTGTATTCTCACAAGTATTCATACTACGTTTTTCTAGTAACTTTGCATCAACTCCGCGCTCTTTTAACCAAGCTTGCATATAAGGTGCTTCAACACCGCTAAGTACAATAGGAAGCTGATTTTGTTTTTCAACTTCTAAGGTTTTTTCCAGTCTCAAGCGTGTATAACCATTAACTACAATATCTTTTCCATTTTTATCAAGAGTCAAACCACCACCTAAAACAACAATTGCATAAGGTTGTGATAACTTTTTAGCTGGAGCTGGTAAAGGATTTTTACGAACATACTCGATTTTCTGTTCAGGTTCGCTAACAGCTTTCTGGTGTTCTGGCACTACAGGTTTTCTTGCTAAAAACTCGGTATATTGCTCTGTAAGGGCCTTATTTTCTGAACTATTAATAAAGAGTGCTTCATCAATAGGGCTACTTGCTTCATCAGCAGCATCAATTTCTGAGTTTTTCACGACTAAAGGAACCGTTACAGAAGCGGCTGCCTCTGAATCTTGTTCCTTTTCTTCTAAAAGAATAATTTGCTGCAAAGCCTTATAGTTTTCTTGAAGATAGGTCAGATCTGTTGTCTTTTTTTCACGTAAAGCTTTTTCAGTCAGCTTTAAATACGCTTGACGAGCAATCCATAGATTTGAACCCGGCTCTAAATTATCATGTTCACTTAATGCCGCCTGTCTCTGACTTTCAGCGGCGACTTGATTCACATCGACCGGTACAAAATAATTAAGTCCAGCTACAATTAATTTTGAATAAAACGGCGAATATAAAAAAACCACGAAACAGCCTAATAGTACAAATAGCACGGTGACTACTTGTACTAAACGTACCATTAAGTGTACTTTTGGCATAAAACTATTCCGTATGATTTTCAATTAAACCTAAACTGTTATAAAGCACAGGCTCTGGTTCTAACATAATATGGAAACGCTGATCAACATCATGTTGTACAGCCTGATAAGTTTTCTTTACATCAGTAAGAGATGCATTGGCATAATTCACCAAAACTAATGCCTGTTTATGAAACATCCCTACCATATCGAGTTGCTTCCCTTTCCAACCCGCCTGATCAATTAACCATCCTGCTGCAATTTTAACGTTTCCACTGGCTTGAGGATAATGTGGAATTGTTGAGAATTGTGTGATTAGACGTTCAAATTCTTGAGGATTAACAATCGGATTTTTAAAGAAACTACCTACATTTGGATATTCTTTTGGATCAGGGAGTTTACTTTGACGAATATGGATTACTTGATTTTGTAAGTTCTCAGCAGTCTGATTGTCTCCAACTGCTTGTTTCAAATCACCATAGTTAAGTTTTAAATTTGGCTGTTTAAGTAATTTAAAAGTGACATGCGTGATGATGTAACGGCTCGGATCATCTTTAAAAATACTATGGCGGTAAGCGAAATGGCATTCTGCGGCTAAAATTGTTTGAGTTTCTTTTAATTTACGGTCATACACTTGTACCGACTCAATAAACTCACCAACCTCTACTCCATAAGCACCAATGTTTTGTACAGGTGACGCACCCACTAAGCCTGGAATAAGCGCTAAATTCTGCAAACCAAACCAATTTTGCTGAGTGCTATATAAAACAAAATCGTGCCAAACCTGCCCTGCACCCACTTTAACCCGAACGAAATCATGATCTTCAGATAAAACTTCAATTCCTTGAATATCAAGATGAATCACTAAGGCATTGATCTGCTGCGGCAACAACATGTTACTACCGCCCGATAACACAAGTACATTTAAATGATGCTGCTTAGCAAAATCCAAAGCTTCTTCAATATCCAGAATATTACCGACTTTTGTGTAATGTGAAGCTGTTGCATCTAAACTTAATGTATTGAATGGCTTAAGCTGTACCTGATTTTGAATTTGCATTGTGTTGAAAAACCTATTCTTAAACATTCAATTGTTTTTTTAAAATATTAATCCACGCCAAACTACTAGACTCGCATTGGTCAAGTACGCGCTCGAAGCCATCAGCACCGCCATAATATGGATCAGGTAAGGCTTGTTGCAGATATTGAGGATCATGCTCACTCATTAAAGCTACTTTTGCTCGAATTTGATGGCTACCAAATTGAAAAATAGCGCTTTGTAGCATGTCATGAATATCATCAAAGTTTTGGTGATCCATTGCCAAAATCAAATCAAACTCTAAAAAGTCCTGTGTTGAAAGCTGCCTTGCACGTAAAGACGACAAGTCATAACCTCTTTTTTTAGCGTGCAACTGGCTACGCTGATCAGGTGCTTTATTTGGATGATAATTACTCGTTCCAGCTGAATCGACAATGACATTAAGTTGATGTGCATCACAATAATGTCTGAAAACCACTTCAGCCGTGGGAGAACGACAAATGTTTCCTAAACAGACGCATAACACCTTATACTGTGTTGCCATTAGAAACTACTTCCAAACATTTGAATTAAATAGAAATAAATATGGAGCATGTAAAACCCTGACAGAACTATAAATTATTGTCAGAATCGAATTGACCATTGTGACGTGTTGCATTTTGTCAAAACTCACATGGCTTGAAAAGGAAAATAATGTTTATCAATAGATTAAAAGTTGATAAATAAGTCGATAAAGTAGCTGACCTTCTAATTTTGAATAAAACAATAAAGCCCTCCGAAGAGAGCTTTTACAGCAAAGTAGATACTCACATTATTAATAATTATATGAGTTTTAAATCCTAAAACAGGATAGCAACTACTTAACGTACAACTTATGATTTTCTAATACAGCTTTAGTAAAAGGCCCAAAATAATCATTTAACGTTGCTAATTAACTCAATCATTTCCTTCGTTGGCCTTAAGCTACCTAATTGCCACTGTTCAGGTGGATGTTCATCAATTCGTATCCAGACATGCTCTTGAAAAGCTGGATTTCCCTTTCCTTCTATCTCGACAAATAAATCTGTTATTCGTTTGAAAAGCTCGGCTTTACTATCTTTATCTAGTAAACCCTCTATAGTTTGTATATTTATAAATGGCATAATGCTACCTGAATTAAGTCTAGGTCTAAATTATAGACTCATGTTAATTGGAGCTTCCTAGAATGTCAAATATTATTCCAGATCAAAGATTTTCAGTAGATACATGTGGAATCTTCAAAATTGCTGAGATATTGAACGATAGTTGGACGATCCTATTGTTGAGAGAAGCTTTTTACGGCGTAACGAAATTTAATGATTTTCTAGAAAATACAGCTATATCGAAGCAAATTTTATCTAATCGTCTAAAACACCTCATTCAATTAGAAATATTTGAACTATCAATTTATAAGGAAGTGGGTGTACGAGAGCGCAAAGAATACTTACTCACCCAAAAAGGTAAAAGCCTAAATATTGTTTTACTTGCCATGCTTGAATCTGGTAGTAATTTTATTGAAGCAGATAAAGATGTCGTGAAAGTTTTTAAGAAGAATTCAGATGATCAACTCAAATTAAAGCTTATTGATTCATCTAATCAAATCATAGATCTTAATAATCTGGAACTAAAACTCATTTCTCGCAGAAATAAGGAATAATCTGTTCTGTTCATTTCACTTTCGTTTAACTGTAAAAAAGCCACTCGAAAGTGGCTGATGAGAATTTTTTTAAATTTAACAGACTTTTTATAAAGCTACTCCACAAATATCCTTAGTACCAGTCGGATAACTTTGTGTAATTTTTGATTGATCAAGTAGAAACTCAATCGAAACATCTTTGTTCGCATCAGTTGCTGCTAAATCATAAAAATTAGAGGTTAATGAAAAATACAAGTTATCTAGTTTGGATGGGAAAGTAGCAAAATAACCTTTGTTAACCCCATTAAAAACTAAACCAACTTGATTAGAGTTCTGATTAATGTAAATACCAATCTTTTGGTAACCATCAGAAGTAACTTCCGAAGGTAAACTAAATCCATTAGTAACTAATGCGCTATCATTTGATGTAGTTTGAATATAAAAATTATTAGTTGTCGGCCCATGTTGGTAAGCAACGATAAAATGTACAGCCTTACCGTTCTGCATGATTCCACCAGATAAGGCCGGGAAAATATTTACATAACCAGTATTGCCTAGTGTAGGAACTTTAATTTTATATTCAAAAGCTATTATTCCGGTTGTCGGTAATATTTTATCACCACGCGTATAGAGTGAAGCTTGAGAATCATTTGCGGCTAATGCTCTAGCAAGATAGTCCTGACTGTAAGCCATATAAATTGGACTTTGTTGAGAGGTTTTATAGGAAAACTTATTTCCCGTAATAGTTGGGAACTTCTGAACAGAAGTATTACCTAAAGATTGTAATTGAGTTAGGGTTGCATCAAAGTTATAAGTACATTCTGCAAAAGTATTCCCTATTCCACCAAAGCTCATTATTGTCGCTAGAATTATCTTTTTCACATCATTATCCTGTTTTTATTTTGAACACTTAGTATAAACAAGTAGGTAAATATTTTTATAAAATCCGATAAGTGACAAACATAAGCGTAGTTAACTATTTTGAATAACATCTCTGATTTTCTAATTAATTCATTAATTATTTTGCCTTACTATTCATCCATGATAATTAAGGATTTAATGTGTTAAGAGTCCGCATTAATTAAAACAAATGCTACCGCAATCATAATTGCAAGCCCATAATTTTTTAAATGCCAATAATACAACTTATCAAACTAGTTCTTATTGATATATTCAAAAAACCTAAGTAAAAAACTGATTTTTCAGAGCTTGGATAATTTTTAATTAGTAATCTATTTATCTTATATTATCTAAAGAAAAGCCCAAATATTATGGGCTTTTAAGCAAAATGAAGACAGAAATCATTTATTTTTAAATAACTTATCAGTCATAGTTCTATCAATCTTGCTACGATGCCCATTCTCAAAATATCGATCGACATGACATAGTTTCGTTTTGGTATCACAGAACACACCATTTGAGAGTGTAAATGCTGATGTATCAAAATCGCCTTGAGAGAATGCTCTGTTGGCTTTGTGAGTTCCTAAGTATTTGGCGGTAAGTTTTTTAGATACACCCTTCTTGTCAGCACAAATATATTTGTCACAAATTACACCCTTTTTTGGTGAATAGACGCTAGAGCTAGTTTGAGCCATTACTGCGGAGCTCAGCATGAAGCAAGTGCATCCAATAATACTAAGTAAAGTTTTAGAAATTTTCACTTTTTGAACCGAATAAAATTATAAATTGTTAAGACATTATATGAATTAGCAGCCTTCAGGAAAATCTACTGAACAGTATAAATAACAAAAAGCCCACCTTTCGATGATCTTTTAAATTACTTGCATGATCTCCGTCTATCGCCTGACTCTGACCACATGAAAATAGTGGCTATCTCATATAACACTCAACATAATTGCCCCAGAACTACTTTATTTTAAGATGTCTTATGCTAAGTTATTTGAAGATTGAATCTTATAGAACCATTCGACAATAATTTTCAAAAATAAGGAAATAATGTATATGAGCCATTTTCAATTTCAAACCGTTCCAAATATCATCTCTGGCTTAGGCTCTATACAAGAATTACAGAATGTTTTGTCTTCAAAAGCTTACCATAAGTTATTACTAGTCACTGATTCTGGCATGGTCAAAAATCAATTACACCAGCCTATTCTTCAAATTTTAGATACGCTCAATATTGAATATGTCATTTATGCAGATGTTCAGGCTGACCCACCAGAACAAGTCGTTTTAGAAGCAGCCACCTATGCAAAACAGCAAAATGTAGATGTCATTATTGGTTTTGGTGGTGGCAGTTCTTTGGATGTTGCAAAAGTAATTGCTTTACTCGCCCACCCCAACCAAACTCAAAGTTTGCAAGAGATGTATGGCGTAAACCAAGTAACAACAGTTCGCCTTCCGCTTATTTTAATTCCAACGACAGCGGGTACAGGTTCAGAAGTAACACCTATCTCAATTGTGACCACGGGTGAAACGACAAAAATGGGGATTGTCTCTCCAGTACTGTACGCCGACACTGCGATTCTTGATGCTACTTTTACTCAAAACCTTCCGGCACATATTACCGCTGCAACAGGTATCGATGCGATGGTACACGCCATTGAGGCATATACCTCTAAACACAAGAAAAATATTTATACCGATATTTTAGCTAAGAATGCTTTGAAGCTACTGAACCATAACTTACCGAAAGTTCTTAAAGATGGTAATGATTTAGAAGCACGTCAAAACATGCTGTTCGGTTCAATGCTCGCAGGTCAAGCGTTTGCAAACTCGCCTGTTGCTGCTGTGCATGCTTTAGCTTACCCACTGGGCGGTCATTTTCATTTGTCGCATGGACATACCAATGCTTTAGTGCTGGTTGAAGTATTAAAATTTAATGCGCCCAATGCAAAAAAATACTATGCAGAGCTTATGCAATGGCTCGACCCATACAGCAATGGCAGCACTGATGGCTTGTGTGATCTGTTTATTGACCACATGCAGAACCACTTAGACCGTAGTGGCTTGACCTTAAAACTTAGAGATTTGGGTATTGATGAATCGAGTTTACCCCGACTTGCTCAAGATGCCATGTTACAAACTCGCTTACTACAAAATAATCCACGAGACATGACAGAAGCCGCTGCTTTGGCAATTTATCAGGCGATTCATTAATGACTAAACCAGTTTTAAAAACCCGAGATCAATTTAAGTTCTTTTTAGATATTCAAACGCGTTGGGCAGATAACGACATCTATGGTCATGTGAATAATGTGACTTACTATAGCTACTTCGATACAGCAGCCAATGCATTGCTTATTCAAAAAACAGGTTTTGATATTCATGAAGCAAAATCAATTGGCTTAGTGGTTGATTCAGCGTGTAGCTTTTTTCAAGAGTTATCATTTCCAGAAATTATTCAGGTAGGTGTTGCGATTGGTAAAATTGGTACGACTTCACTACGTTATGAATTGGCAATCTTTAAACAAGGTCAAGATCAAGCCTCAGCTCAAGGACATTTTGTGCATGTGTTTGTTGATCGCGAAACGCGTAAGACTGTGCCCATTTCTGAGTCAGTTCGTGAAGCTTTAAAAAGTTATTTATTATAAAAAATGGGGCAAAAAGAAAATGATCTGTTCTTTTTGCCCACCTAAATTTACATCATTGCGGGATCACTAAAAGAGTCTTCACCCGTTTCAACTCGGCCAGCAAAACGTCGGTAATAATATGGATCACTCTGACTCGTAATTTCAAAATCATACCAATGTCCCACGTCAGCCAAAGCCCAATGTTGCTTAACAAGCTGTCCAGCTTTTACGGTAAGTTGTAAAGGCGCATCTTGTCGATATGCACAAGGTTTTACTGTCAAAAGTGCATCTTTGGTTCCTTCATTCATGAGTTCAACATAAACATCACCGTTAGCAATGTCATAGCACACTCGGATTTCAGGTTTAACACTACTATCGACAATCCGTTGAGTATCCCCTTTGAAATGACGATGGTAGCCATTTGGGCCAAGTACCCATAGGTCATAACGGCCCAAGTTATCTTTTAAAGCATCCCATTCATCATCTAAAGTTTTATTCGGCTCAACGATATAACGCTTTGGAATAAGGTCTAAGTTAAGTTTGTCATAAACATGAAAAACCGCTGCTTGCTGACCTGTATTAGAGAAAATCAATTGCACCTTACCATCCACTTTACAGCGCGCGCTGGTATGCAACTCGTAAGGTAGCGCACGCGATAGACGTATACCACTTTGCTGAATCGGTAACTTAATATCCGTTGGTACAGGCACAGCTGGCAAAGCTTCTTGATTTTCTCTTAGCTCATCTGCTTGCACACGTGTTTGTTTACCATTCAGCTGCGGTAAAACATCTGCATTTGGTGTTTTAAAGTTAAATGCACTGGTTAAATCACCACACACTGCACGGCGATATGGACTGATATTCGGCTCTTTTACACCGAAACGTTTTTCTAAAAACATGAGCACAGAAGTATGGTCAAATACTTGTGAATTCACCCAACCACCACGGCTCCATGGTGAAATCACATATAACGGAACACGAGGGCCCGGACCATAAACGCGTCCATCAGGTGTAGGCTGAGAATGGCTTCCTTCAGGCGCAGCGTGGTCAAAATATTCATCCTGCATATCGGCACTGCTTAATGTCGATTTGCCTGCGTACTGGCCATTTTTGAGACGAGATGGCGCTGATGGTGACGGTACGTGGTCAAAGTAACCATCATTTTCATCGAAATTGATAATGAGTGCTGTTTTACTCCAAACCTCTGGCACAGCTGTTAAAGCATCAATAATTTCTTGAATAAACCAAGCGCCTTGGACAGGGCTTGAAGGGTCTGGATGTTCGCAGTAAATTGATGGAGCATTAATCCAAGACACTTGAGGTAACTTACCTTCACGAATGTCGCGTTTAAAAGCATCGAGATATTCTTCAGGTTTATTTCCCGGCAATGTATTTGCAATGCCTTTATAGAGTGGATTTTTGGCATTATCAGTAGCCGCATCATAGGCTTTATACGGTAGCTTTTGTCCCGTATCTGCATATGGTTTATTTGGTTCACCACCGCTTGCAACTGGATAACCAGATGCAATATTTGCCTTTCTAAACGTACGAAATGCTCCAAGCATGTTATCGCCCCATTCATCTGGCATATTTTGATAACAAATCCAGCTTATCCCTGCTTCTTCCAAACGCTCAGCATAAGTCTTCCACGTGTAACCGCGATCTGCCGTAGCGGGATTACCATCAATCCAGTCCCATTCATTGTTTACAAATGAACGCTTGGTCGGTGTTGCACCATTTGTACCAGTTAAATGAAAAGAGCGGTTTGCATCTGTTCCAGTGTGCATAGAGCAATGGTAGGCATCACAAATCGTAAAGGCATTCGCAAGTGCAAACTGATATGGAATTTCTTTTTCTTTAAAATAACCCATGGATATATCAGTTTTATGGGCTGGCCAATTCGCCATACGCCCATTATCCCAAGCTAGCTGGCTGTCATTCCACGTATGTGGCGTACCATCTGCACGCTGCGCATTATTGGCTGTACCATCTAAATGAAAAGGCGTTAAAACTTGCCCATTACTTCTAAGCTGCTCCCAAACACGGCGGCCACTTGGTAGAGGAATTGTAAAGCGGTCAGCAAAACCTCGAACGCCTTTTAATGTTCCAAAATAATGGTCAAAAGATCGGTTTTCCTGCATTAAAATAATAACGTGTTCGACATCCTGAATGGTGCCAGTTTTATTGTTTGCAGGAATTGCTAAAGCTTTTTGAATGCTAGATGGGAAAGCTGCCAACGCCGCAGCACCAAAACCCATATTTAAAGAATAATTTAAAAATTTACGACGTGTAATCATGATCAGGTTCTTTTTATTATTTAAGTTTATGGAGCACAGCGCATTACAGGCTTTTTACCTGTTTCTGGTGTATTTGAATTATCATTTGATGAGTCGTTACAACCACTCAGCAGAATCGCGCCGATTAATAAAAAATATGAATATTTAAAACAATTTATTCCAGTGCATTGCCTTTTCATTGCTATGTACAATCCATTTAAAATCTAAAATGGCTAACATAGAAAACTACAATGACAGTGACATGACCCAAATATTTCAATCCAGTGAAAAATATGAAAATTCTATTATTTTCATATTCTGCACCAGATCAAAAATCAGATGAATTTAAGGCTTTAATTGAATATTTTGTAATTCACCATCAAAAGTTTCTATGAGACTTTTAATAACTGGCTGTTGCTGTAATAGCTCAGCAGCTCTGTGAAAGGCTTTTTCTTTACGCGCACTTTGAATGGTATATGGGGTAGATGTATTCAAAGCACCATATTCAACTGTAAATTGAGTATTCGGCCATTGCTCATTTAATGCATCAATGAGGCCTTGCTGTAACTGGGTCAGCATATTTTCATATTCTTGAGGAATATGGAAAATAGTATTGCCACCAATTTCACCAGTCATCACACCATGCTGCGCAAGTTCTTGGACGGCTGGAGAAAGCTGACTGTTTCTAAACCAATATTCCCATTTTTCAAGTGTCCACTCACCTTCCAAAACTTGAGGAGCCAGCTTCAAGATATCTTGTGGCATCAGCTGCCCGTTATCAGTTTCGCTAGACTTTTTCACAACTGCAACTGTTTCTGTTTGAACCATTACTTCGGCTTGTACAAATGACTGTTGTTCAATAACAGGTTCAGAAGCAAGATCAGGCGTATCTTGGGCCAACGAAAATTCAGCGTTAGGCGTTTCAAATAAACCCATAGGTTCAGCAGTGAAAGCTGGTTCAGGTTCAATATTTTTAGTTTGGACTTCTGCCTGAACTTGTACTAACTTTTGTTCTGGTACCGGAATGAAATCTTCTTCAATAACACTAACCGTCTCTTGAACAACTGCTGACTCAAGTCCAATCAACTCATGATGATTTGGGTCAAATACCATTAAATCCTGATTAGACTGAGGTTCAGGTTCAGGTTCAGGTTCAGGGTCAGGTTCAGGTTCTGGTTCAGGTTCAGGTTCAGGTTCAACCATAGCGGGTTGACTAATAACTTCAACAGGCTGAACAGTACTTACAGGAGCAATCTCTTGAACTGGTTGCTGTAGTTGGTGATTCACCACTGCTTGTTCATTTTGTTGAACAGGCTCTGATACTAAAATTTCATTTGGCGTTAAAGGACGGAATGCCAATAAGCGTAAAACACACATTTCAAAACCTTGCTCTTGCGTTACGGCAAGTTGCAAGTCTGAACGACCTTTACATGCGATTTGGTAATAAAGCTGCAAATCTTGAGCAGAAATCAGCTTAGACAGTTGCATGATTTTGCGATTGATTTCATCGCTATATTTCAAACTCAAATCAGGTAGATATTGTAAAATTGCCAATTCATGCAATGTCGAAATCAACTGATCAAGCACAAGTGAAACATCTAGCGCTTGATGTCTAAATTGCAATAAAAGCTGACTAACTTTCTCGCGTTGGTTCTGATGAATCGCTAAAATCAAATCATAAATAATCGTACGGTCAATCAAGCCAAGCATTTCTTTAACATCTTGATGATGTACAGAACCTTGACCATAAGCAATCGCTTGGTCAGTTAAAGATAATGCATCACGTAATGAACCTTGAGCAGATTCAGCAATTTGCCAAATTGCATCTTGATCAGCATTAATTTGCTCTTTTTCAAGAATAGCGCCAAGGTGCTTGGTAATTTCATCGACGGCTAAAGGCCGTAGAGTAAATTGCAAACAACGTGAAATAACCGTAATCGGTAGCTTTTGTGGATCAGTCGTAGCAAATAGAAACTTAACGTGTTCTGGTGGTTCTTCTAGTGTTTTTAATAACGCATTAAAAGAATGCGTAGAAAGCATATGTACTTCGTCAATCAGGTAAACTTTAAAACGACCTTGCGTTGGCGCATAAGGAACGTTGTCTAAAAGTTCACGCGTATCTTCTACTTTTGTTCTTGAAGCAGCATCGATTTCAATCAGGTCAATAAAACGGCCTTCATTTACTGCTTTACAGGTTGCACAGACTTCACATGGTGTAGAAGTCACACCCGTTTCGCAGTTCAAACACTTGGCTAAAATACGTGCAATTGTAGTTTTACCTACACCACGCGTTCCTGTAAATAAATAAGCATGGTGAAGACGACCGCGTTCCAATGCACTACTTAATGCACGAGAAACATGGTTTTGCCCCACTAACTCATTGAAATTACGTGGACGGTATTTTCTAGCAAGTACTTGATACATGTATGCTCCTTGTTACAGGCATAAGCATACTTTGTTTTTAAAAGAGTGTGAACGCATAAAGCTCATATCCGTACAGATAAACTGCGAACTGACTTCTTTTCTCTACCAGAACCATTTATTTGTTTAAGGATGATCATGATGAAGCTCTTGATCAGTTACACCTTCATCCATGGTTTGGACCAGCCCTACACCATCCTTAATTTCAGCCGAATAATTTCCTTTCTCGGTAAAAATCTGCATGATCGTATAGTGATCTTTTTGACTTTGAGTAATCGTAAAGAAATTCTGATTTGGATCGCCCTGATCAAATTTTCCAGTCCACCGAACAATATCTTGGTCAACAGGTTCGATCTCTACAATTTTCCCTGTGCGATTAATGCCATATTCCAACATTTGAAACTTAACAGTGTCACCCACTTTTTTAAGTTCAATCACATTTGGATCATATTTAATGATCATACCTTTAGCATTCTTAATCAGTGGAAAATTAAGATTAGAAGGCAATTGATCCTTTTCTATTTCCTTAAAAACAATCTGTTGTTGAGACAATCTTTCTTTTTCGGACGTACTCAAATTCAGTATATTTTGACGAGCAAATTCATTCTGACTATTTGCCACTTTTGACCCAGACTCATGCTGACTTTCTAAAGACGACGTTAAAGCAGAAGAACTTTGCTGTGAAAAAGCAAACCAGATTAAAACTGCTAACACCACACAAGCGATAGCAGTTCCTATTAACAATTTATTTTTCTTCATTATTTACAGCTAAAATAGAGATTAGTTATATAGAGAAATTTTCTGCGCATTCAGGTTAATGACACTGACAGCATCAATCTTCCCTTCTTCACCTAAACGTACACCATATTTAGGGTTGTATAGATACGGGCTAGAGTAAAAATTAATATTATTACCACCCATTGCTGTACTTCCTAACGGATGAGCAAAGCCCGAGCCAATATTGGTTGAACCATTATGGTACAGGCCAAGATTGTGTCCGACTTCATGGCGCATAGCCGCAAAAGAACAACCTGCAATATCATTTGCGCCAATCATGTTATATGCAGAAGCATTGATCCAAGCCCAACCACAACCGCCATCACCTGGTTCATTACCTTGATAATAAACACCGTCTGCCAATACACGTTTTCGCTCATTTTGTACCGTCGTGTCATCTCGTCCAGTCGAAATTGCTTCTTTTAAAGTGGTAGCAGGGATTTTATAAGTTAAATAGCCCACATCTCTTAAGTAAAAACGTGCATTCGAATTTTCAGCAGTTAAATTTGTTAAATTTACGCCTTCAATCATTCTAAGTTTTGCAGCGCTCTCACCTAAAATTGAGTTTACTTCTGGACTAGAAACCAACAACATATCAATTGAATAACTATCTACTGTCCAGCCTTGAGCGGTGTAAATAAAACGGCGATTTTCACCATTTTTAATTGCAGTAGACAAGCCATTAGCCGCATTAATATAGGTGTCTGCCGACGCATTCGATACAATAACCACCTTATCCCCGACTTGAGCTTTAGCGGGTAGCTGCAAGGTCGGTTGCCAATTTGATGTAGACAGTTTCACCTTTAAAGTGGGCTGAGTCATATTCGGTAAAGTTGCCGGGATTGTTGCCGATGAATCAATCACCTTTGTTGGTGAAGAGATCAGCTGCCAATATCCTTTGTCGCTTACATACATAAACTCATATTGATCGCCTGTTTTAAGCATTAAAGTCGCTTGGCTATTAATATTGGTGTTATTAATTTTTGCAGACCAAGTCGCTGTAGACTTGATAATAATTCTATCTCGATCACTTGCAGTGGTAGGCAAAGTGAAATTGGAAACCCAATTTCCATCTCCAAATGAAACTTCCGTTAGCGGGCTACTTACCGCAGCTAAAGAAGTTCCAATTTGCTGAACATTTAGCTTCTGAGGTTTTATATATTCTGGCACCCATTTTCCTAAAGCAGAATAATATTTAAACCAATATTCAGAGCCATTTTTTAATGTAAAACTGCTCGGGAATAGTAAATTTGTTTTATCAATCTCTGAGCTTGCACTTGCTGTAGAAACAACTTGTACGGTTGTTCCGTCACGTACATCACTTGGCAATGCAATGGTTTGTGCCCATTTGTCATTTTGAATGAGTACTTTTTGCATTGATGCAGTTGTTAATGGAACGACTTCATAAGTCGCACCATTGGTAGGACTCACTGTCGCTAACTGAGCGATCCATTTATTTTGACTGCTATTAAAGATGAATTGATAAACATCTCCACTATTTATCTTCAACACTTCTAACGGAATATTCGTATTAGAAGTATCTAAATAACTACTATAGGCGGCACTAGAACGAATTGTAATCTTGTCCGAATTATTAGCGCTTGCCGTTAAAGAGAGATTTTTGACCCAATTCCCATTTGCTAAAGAAAATTCTAAATCTGAATAACCAGATGGAATTGATCCACTATTATTATTCTGATTTGGTGAAAGTACAGTTGCGGCATATACAAGTGAAGACGCAACAATTGCTCCAATAATGAGTGATGTTTTTAATTTAAAATTCACAGCAGCCTCTTTTATTTGTTTTTAGATTTTCGAATAGCAGGTTAACAAACCATTTTTTTACAGTCAATTTTCGATCAATGCATTTTTCATTAAATTTCAATTACATGAATATTGAATCATTTTGAAATAAAAACATGAAACCTATTAAAGAATAGTTTGTTTATGAGAATTAAATAACTAAATTTATTATAAAGAAAATATTAAAAAAGATATTTAAGGATAAAAAGAAAAATCATCTCTCTTTTTATCCTCTATTTTGAGTTTCTTAATTTACTTTCTTTGGAAAGCTAAACCAGACAAATACAGTTAAAAGGAAGAAACAAATGGCAGAGATTGTAAGCACCCAACTATGCGCATAGCTAAAAGCTTGCTGAGCAACTGCAATCAATTGCCCTCCCAAAGGGCTTTCAAGGTTAGAAGCTAATTGCATGGTTTCACCAATCGAGATACTCGCTTTTTCAATTAAGTTCGACGGAAGCTCTGCTGGTAAAATAATTGAGCGGCTATAAAACCAAGATAACATTAACCCAAAAATAGCGACGCCTAAACCAGCTCCAAGCTCATAGGCCATACCTTCAATCGCACCTGCTGCACTTGCCTTTTGAGGTGGGACGGATGACATAATGGCAGCAGTTGAAGCCAGTAAGGCAATTTCGATGCTAAAGCCTAAAAAGACCATACACGTCCACGCTAAAAAGTGATCGGTCGAAAAGTTAAGCTGAGCAAGCCCCCATAGACTAAATCCACTTATTAAAATACCAACAGTAGATACAAGTCTTAGTCCCCATTTATTTAAACAGATTCCAGCTAATGGACCACCTAAACTAATCGCGATCATGAATGGAATAATAAACATGGCTGCCTGTAATGGTGAAAACCCATGTACAAACTGCAACTCTTGAGACAAGAGTAATTCAAAGCCAACCAAAGCAATCATGGAAACAACAGCCATAACAATGCTGGTAGAAATCACTGGATGTTTAAATAACTCCAAATCAATCATTGGCGTGGTCGTTCTTTTTTGGCTTCGAATGAAGTGGATTAAAGTACTTATTCCAACCACAAACATTACGACTGTAAGTACCGAGAAGTTGTACATTGCCGATTTGATTGAATAGATGAGGCTTAAAATTGCCACGACTAAAATTAAAGCTTGCCCTAAGTTAATTGGCTGATCAGTTTTCTCTTGTTGTTTTGGAATGATCATCGCGATCATGACCAGAACCACTAAAATAATCGGGATATTGATGAGGAATACAGCTCCCCAATGAAAATGTTCTAGTACAAATCCACCAACTAATGGACCAAAAGCTGCTCCGCCACCACCCACTGTAGACCAAAGACCAAGTGCAAAATTTCTCTGCTTTTCTTCGGTAAAAGCATTACGAATGCCTGATAAAGTGGCAGGAATAAGCATCGCTGCCCCTAGACCTAAAACAGCACGGGAAGCAATTAAGGCGTAAGCTGTTGGAGAAAAAGCCGCAGCTAACGAACCGACTCCAAAAATTGCAGTTCCAATAAATAATAATTTTTTAAAGCCAATACGATCACCAAGTGCACCCATCGGTAAAATCAAACCCGCCATAATCAGTGAATAAATATCAATGACCCATAAAAGCTGATTGGCAGTTAAATTCAATGCTGCACTTAAAGAAGGTGTTGCAACATGCATCACCGTTGCATCAATCGTAACTGGTAAATATATAAGGACGATAATTGTCAGGATTAACCATTTTTTTTGCATAACGCTCTTCAATATCCAAAACTTGGACATGTGTTCAAATTATGGTTATTATATACACAATTGGACACTTGTCCAACTTTTAGTTTTAATGTAATTTGTGTCGAATTCAGTCAGGTGAAAGAAACATGGCCTATCTTAATCGCGATCAACGCAGAGAAATGATTCTGCAAGCAGCCATGCAAGTTGCTTTGGCTGAAGGTTTTACAGCCATGACTGTACGCCGAATCGCAACAGAAGCACAAACATCAACAGGACAAGTTCACCACCACTTTTCTTCGGCCTCTCATTTAAAAGCTGAAGCTTTTTTAAAGCTCATGGAACAGCTTGATGAAATTGAACAAACCCTAAAAACGACTAGCCAATTTCAAAGGCTATTCATCTTATTAGGTGCAGAAAATATAGATAGACTTCAGCCCTATTTACGCTTATGGAATGAAGCAGAACTCTTAATTGAACAAGATGTTGAAATACGAAAGGCTTATAACCTTGCTATGCAGAATTGGCATCAAACAATTGTGCAAGCGATTGAATCTGGTAAAAAAGAAGGTGAATTTAAAAATATATCTAATTCAACAGACATAGCTTGGCGGCTCATTGCCTTTGTATGCGGATTAGAAGGTATTTATCAACTTGGTTTACAAGGTTTAGCTGAAGAAGACTTCAAGCGTCATACTGAAGCAATTATTCGCCTAGAATTATTATAAATATAGAAGCTGGTATTAATTAGAATACCAGCTTTAAAACACTAAAATTAGAACCAGCCTTTACGGCCTTTTAAAATTTGGTCAGTGCAACGTAAGGCTTCTTGAGTCAGTCCCCACAAACGGTAATCACCCGTGATTGAACCAATTTGAAAGTTATGAGTATAGGCAAAACTCAGGTCGCGCTCAGGATCGCACCACGCTCCTGAACCATTGTAACCAATATGTCCAAAGCCATTTTTAGCGCGTTTACCCATAGTAATAATGCGGTGATATCCTAAACGCCAATTCATCGGAATTGGCATGACACGATCACGTGCATAACTTTGGATAGTACTGAGCTCTTTAAATACTTCTGGGCGAATAAATTGCTGTCCCTCCCATTCACCGTGATTTGCTAGCATCGCATAAATTTTAGCAAGACTATTTGCAGTAAATGTACCGTTTGCTGCTGGAATAACTGCTTGTAATCCCTCATCACTAAAGAAACTAAAATGCTTCATTCCTTTTGGAATCATGGCATCCTGAAAATCTTGAGGGTCTTGTCCAGTCCAAGTAATCATTTTTTCAGAGAGTGAGCTCTTGCGCGTCTGTGGCTTTTTAGGTTTTTCAACTTGAGTAGACACTGGTTTTTCTGGTTTTGGTTGAATTATTAAACGTGCTACACGGTCTAGCTCACTTGCAGGCGTACCAAAATAAGCGCCGTCTAACTGTAACGGTTCAACAAGATATTTTTTCATGAGCTGATCTAAAGATTGACCAGTTGCTTTTTCAAGTACTCCACCGACAAGCCAACCAAATGTTAAAGCTTGATACGCATTGCCCTCTCCGGCAAGGAATCTAGGCTTAGTCGCTGCAATCACATTTAACATATGTGACCAGTCGAGCATTTCTCTTGCACTTTCGATGATATTACGAATATCAAACATGCCACTTTGATGACTTAGCACATGACGTAAAGTCATTTGCTCTTTACCATTTTGAGCAAACTCAGGCCAATAAGTCGCAATCGGTTTGTCGTATTCTAAAAAACCTTCACTTACTAAAATATGCGCTAAAGTTGCGAGTACGCCTTTACCTGTAGAGTAGCAAACTGCCAAAGTTTCAGGTTGCCAAGCTTCATTTTGTGATTTTAGACCAGTGTAGATATCTACAACTTTCTGGCCTCTAAAATAAACCGCTAATGCAGCTCCACCTTGTCCTGTTCTAGCATCTTGAAGACGGCTAAATTGGTGGGCTAAATCAATAAAACGTTCATCTAAAATACCATGATAGTTATGGGTATCGGCCAGTAAAATTTCTTTAATCACATGAAGTTCCTTGCATTTTTTGTTATTTTGCTCAAAAGCAGCCCAAACATCTGTTCAGGCTGCTGATATTTTTATAATGCTTTTACAGTTCCTGCAACATGCGGTTTTTGTGATTTTGCATTACGAATCAAGAAATCAGTCTTTTTATCTGCATTGGCAGTTAAAAACTCAACTTTTGACGGTAAGAACATTGGTAGCTTAAACCACACATCTGCTTCATAAGCATTTGGTAATTCAAGGTTCGCTAGTGCTTTAGCTTTACTCCACATGCCATGTGCAATTGCTTGCTTAAAGCCAAATGCTTTTGCAGTAATGGCATGAATATGAATTAAGTTAAAATCACCAGACACTTTCGCATAACGGCGACCTGTGTTTTCTAAAATATCCCACTCTGCCTTTGGAACATAGGCTGGTGTTTGTTCTTCTTTGGCTTTCTCACCCACTCTTTTCTCAACTTTTTGGCGAGATAAATAAGTCGTTAAGCCTTCCATCACCACTTCATTGCCAACTTTAGCCGTGGTAATAAAGTCAAACTGAACACCTTTATCATGCGGTTTTAGTTCCCCAAATTTACATGACAGAGTGAGTTTTTCAGTTACCCCAATTGGTCTGGTTTGTTTGATCTGGTTACGGATATGAACTAAACCTAAAATTGGAAATGGAAAGGCTTCTGCCGTCATCATGTGCATTTGCAAACTTTGAGAAAGCACCGCCAAATAAATTGCGGGTACAAAGCCATTATTTTGAAAGCCACATACTTCGTTATAAGCTTTAAGATGGCTCTGATCAATTTCTAGTGTATCTACCACATATTCAACTTGCGGTAAGATTTTTGGACCTTTCGGCTTTTTAAAAATTAAACCTTGCACCACTTTTGGGTAAGCCAATGCCGCTTTTGGTAGCTGGCTAAAATGACGAGTATTCATACCTAACCTTTTATAATTTATAGATTCTTGAATAAAAAAGGGATGCACAAGCACCCCTTTTTAGCTAAAAGTGCTTAAGCGCCCAACAAGCTTTGACCACACACACGTACAACGTTGCCGTTTACGCCTGTAGAAGCAGTTGATGCAAACCATGCAATCGTTTCTGCTACATCAACAGGTAAACCGCCTTGTTGCATTGAGTTCATACGGCGACCAGCTTCACGAATTGCAAATGGAATCGCAGCAGTCATTTGTGTTTCGATGAAGCCCGGTGCTACTGCGTTAATGGTAATACCATTTTTTAAGATAGGCGCAGTAAATTTAACTAGACCAATTACACCAGCTTTAGATGCAGCATAGTTTGTTTGACCAAGGTTACCAGCAATACCACTAATTGATGATACACAAACAATGCGGCCATTTGCATTTAGACCATCGTTTTCTAACAAGTAGTCATTTACACGTTCAGCAGCAGACAAGTTAATGTTAATTACTAAGTCCCAAAGCTCTGGCTTCATGTTTGCCAAAGTTTTGTCACGTGTAATACCCGCGTTATGAACGATAATATCTAAACCGCCTTGTTTTGCCGCAGCAGCCTTAATTTTTTCACCAGCATCAGCAGCAGTAATGTCAATTGCCAATGTAGAACCACCAATGTCAGCCGCTACACGGTCAAGGTCAGCTTGTTGTTGTGGTACGTCTAAACAAATAACATGAGCGCCATCACGTGCAAGCACATGTGCAATTGCTTCACCAATACCACGGCTTGCACCAGTTACTAACGCAGTTTTTCCAGCAAGTGGTTTTGCCCAATCAACATCAACTACATCTGCTTTAGATACACGAATTACTTGACCAGATACATACGCTGAACGTGGAGAAAGCAAGAAACGTAAAGTTGATTCAAGGTTTGCAGCAGCACCTTCGTCAACATAAACAACTTGAGCAGTAATACCCTTTTTAAATTCTTTACCTACAGATTTGATAAAGCCTTCAAGTGCACGCTGAGCAATCGCTTGTTTTACAGTTTTTGCAGTTTCAGGAGTTGTACCAATGACAATAACACGACCAGAAGTCGCAACTTGACGTGCAATCGGGTTAAAGAATTTATAAAGTTCGTTTAACTGTTCTGAGTTTTGAATACCAGAAGCATCAAATACGACTGCTTTGAATTTTGATTCTTTGTCGCCTGCATTGAATGGGCGTAAATTTAAACCAACTTTTGCAGCTTCTTGCTGTAATGCAACATTATTGCCTACATAGCTGTCAGCATGAATATTGCTAAGTACTTGTGCAATCGCACCAGACAATACACTTGATGGCGCTGCGCCAACCAATACTGCACCATTCACTACTGGCTGAGCACTTTCAAAACGCTCTAATGCAACTGGTGATGGTAAACCCAGATTTTTAACAACGAATTTACCAATAGGAGATTGTGTAAATGCTTGGTATTGATCAGTCATGATTATTATCTCTCAAAGAAATGAATTTTCTACGACAGGCTTCATTATGTTATGAGATGAATAGCAACAATATGAAATCAGTCGTTCATTAGAGTTACTCCAAATCATACTTGAGTTCATCTTTGGATGTCTTGACCTGAATGCTATCTACAATGTCATTCTAGTCAATACAGGTCTATTTGAATTGTGTTAATGTAGCTTATAAGAATATCGTTAATATGCTTGGAAAAGCCTTATGAGCAAGACAACTCAAGAAAATCCAGCAGTCGAGAATTCTGCTGAGGAAAAAGTGTCAAATACATCAAAGCCGGCTTCTAACACGGCTAAGCGTAACAGCACAACTCCTAAAGCAGCAACTAATACTCCAAAAACGACACGTACTCGTTCAACGACTGCACCTGCACGTAGCCCTCGTAATAAGAGCGCTGCTACAGCAACCCCATCTACATCTTCTAATAATGTAGTTGCAGCACCAAAAGCAACAAAAACCAAAACTTCTGTTCAACAGGATAAAACCATGAGCCAAAACACTGTTCGCCGCGTTGCAATTATTGGTGGCAACCGTATTCCATTTGCACGTTCAAATACTGCTTATTTTAAAGCGTCTAATTCTGACATGCTGACAGCAGCATTGAATGGTTTGGTTGAGCGCTTTAACTTACAAGGTAAGCGTATTGGTGAAGTCGTTGCGGGTGCTGTTTTAAAACATAGCCGTGACTTCAACATGACTCGTGAAGTTGTATTGAGCACAGATCTTGCTCCTGAAACTCCTGCTTATGACATTCAAATTGCTTGTGGTACAGGTTTACAAGCTGCTTTTGTTGTTGCAAACAAAATTGCACTTGGTCAAATCGATGTAGGTATTGCAGGTGGTGTAGACACAACTTCTGACGCGCCGATCGCTGTAGGTGATGGTTTACGTAAAGTTTTACTTGAGCTCAATGTTGCTAAAACTGGTAAAGATCGCCTTAAAGCTTTAACAAAAATTGATTTTAAAAAGCTTCTTGATGCACCAAGCAATGGTGAACCACGTACTGGCCTTTCAATGGGTGAGCACCAAGCAATTACTGCTTTAGAATGGGGTATCACTCGCGAAGCGCAAGACGAGTTAGCTGCAAGCAGCCATCAAAAGCTTGCTGCTGCTTATGAACGTGGTTTCTTTGATGACTTAATCACTCCATTCTTAGGTCTTAACCGTGACAACAACTTACGTGCAGACAGCACAGTTGAAAAACTTGCTAAATTGAAGCCAGTTTTCGGTAAAGGCGAAACTGCAACAATGACAGCGGGTAACTCAACTCCGTTAACTGACGGTGCTTCTGTTGTATTGCTTGCTTCTGAAGAATGGGCAAAAGAAAACGGTCATGAAGTTTTAGCTTACCTTTCTTTCTCAGAAACAGCAGCTGTTGACTTCATTGGTAAAAATGGTCCTAAAGAAGGCTTATTAATGGCTCCTGCTTATGCAGTACCTCGTATGCTTAAGCGTGCAAACCTTAAACTTCAAGATTTCGATTTCTACGAAATCCATGAAGCATTTGCATCTCAAGTGTTGTCTACGTTGAAAGCTTGGGAAGATGAAAAATTCTGTAAAGAACGTCTTGGTTTAGATGCACCTTTAGGTTCAATTGACCGTTCTAAACTGAATGTAAAGGGTTCATCTTTAGGTGCAGGTCATCCATTTGCTGCAACTGGTGGTCGTATCTTGGCAACTGCTGCTAAATTGATTAATCAAAAAGGTTCAGGCCGCGCATTAATCTCGATCTGTACAGCAGGTGGTGAAGGTGTTGTAGCAATCGTAGAGAAATAATTCTACGGTTCACCTTTAAAAAAAGCACCCTGATGGGTGCTTTTTTAGTTTAACAACTTAATTTTTAATGAAGTGATGCTGCTTTAGCATCTGGGAAAAACTTATCTTCGATATGGTCATAACACCACTGGAAAATAAAGGTATAAACCAAAATACATAAGGTTAAACCAATATCTAAAATAAGTGCATCAATGACACTCATCTGAAGCATATATGCAATCATCGGTACTGTTGCAATCAACAAGCCACCTTCAAAACCAATCGCATGTAAAATCCGCACAGGGATCGTTCTTTCCCAATTATATTTATGCTCTACTTTTTCGAAATAGTGGTTAAAAATCATATTCCAGAAAACAGAAACAACTGCCATAAACACACCGAGTGTACCGGTTACATCCATTGGCATATCAAAAATAAAGCTTAATGCAATCGCAATGATGACCAATAAAATTCCTTCATAACTGATTGCATGAATGAGTCTTCTCTTGGAAATCAACATTTTTAAATACTCAATAATAGCTTGGATAATGTGCATTTTATTTTTATAATATTGATTAATCCAATCAGGTTCTTTCACTTTTTTTGACAGATGAATATTAATCAAGAACAATTACTCATGTTTCAGGCCGTGATTGAAACCGGCTCTTTTTCAGCAGCAGCACGTAAACTTGGAAAAGTTCCTTCGGCTGTAAGCATGTCTATTGCCAACTTAGAAATTGATCTGAACCTGACTTTATTTGACCGTAAAGGCCGTGAACCCGTCCCTACTGACGAAGCACGGGTTTTATATGAAAAGACCTCTCAGCTTTTGATTGAGATGAATCAATGGAAACAGCATGCTCACGCATTAAGTACAGGGTTAGAAGCCAATTTAACTCTTGTGATTGTGTCTGAACTTTTACATACCAATTGGACCGACTATATTTGTCTTCTAGAGAGTCGTTTTCCTGACCTACAAATTAATATTGTGTCTGCCCCTCAAGAAGATGCTTTGCAAATGTTATTAGATGGGTCGGCCCAACTTGCACTGATGTTTGAACGTGAGCATCTAGATAACAGAGAACAATTTGTAGAACTTAAACGTGAGGCTCTAATTCCGGTTATTTCAAACAACCATCCTTTAGCAAGCCAAAATCAGGTTTCTTATGAACAAATCCTTACTACACGACAAATTGTAGTTGCAAGCCGAGATGAGACTTTAAAACCCGAGTTACTTTTTTCGAAGCACTATTGGCGCACAGATAACCACCACTCTGCTTGTTTAATGATTTTACGCAATCTAGGTTGGGGTGTTCTTCCTCAAGAAATGTTTAAAGAAAACCCTGAATTAAAAAATAAGCTTAAAGTATTGGATTTATTAGATTTCACTCCAAGATTTGAATATTACGTCGACTTAGTGTGGAGCCGTGAAAGTGAACTCGGTGCGGCTGCCAGATTTCTAATTGAATATATCCGTAAGCAACGAATGCAACCACTGCCTTAAAAATATTTCAAATTTGATGCAGAACCTAAACGTTTTTCTTTGAAATATAACAATTGATATATCGACAGCATGAATAGACTTTGTGCTATAAAAGAAAACATAAGATTTATTACTGAAGATGTTGAATATCAATGACTCATACAGCACTTGACCAATTAAAAACATTAACGACCGTTGTTGCCGATAGTAGTGACCTTGATGCAATTCGTAAATTTCGTCCATTAGACGCGACGACAAACCCTTCATTAATTACGGCAGCAGCAGAACAACCTGAAAGTAAAGAGCTGATTGAAGATGCTTATTATCAAGCCAAAGAAGAAGGCTATAGCAACGATGAGTTAATCGAAAGAACGATTGATATTTTGACTGTAAAATTTGGCGTAGAAATTTTAAAACTCATTGAAGGCCGTGTTTCTACAGAAGTTGATGCTGCCCTTTCATATGACACTGAAGCCACCATTCAAAAAGCACATGAATTATGTGAACTTTACAAAGGTTATGGTATTGATCAGTCACGTATTCTAATTAAAATTGCGTCAACTTGGGAAGGTATTCAAGCTGCTAAAGTACTTGAAGCTGAAGGGATTGCTTGTAATCTCACTCTCCTTTTCGGTTTGCATCAAGCTCAAGCTTGTGCAGATGCTAAAGTAACTTTAATTTCACCATTTGTAGGCCGTATTTTAGACTGGTACAAAAAAGCTGAAGGCGTAGATGCTTACCCAATCGAAAAAGACCCGGGTGTGGTTTCAGTTAAGAAAATCTACACTTACTACAAACAGCAAAATATTCCAACTCAAGTAATGGGTGCGAGCTTCCGTAGCATTGATCAAGTGCTTGGACTTGCTGGTTGTGATTTGCTAACGATCTCTCCGGGCTTACTTACCCAGCTTGAGCAAGATACACGTACAGTTAATGCAGCTCTTGATGCGACTAAATCAAAGCAAGCAGAGGCTATTGTTAGATCAGCTCAAGATGAGCAAAGTTTTAAAGACGAACTTAACCACGACTTAATGGCATTCCAACTTTTACAAGGCGGTGTAGATGGCTTTATTAAAGCTCGTGACCAATTAAGTTTTTTATTACGTCAATCTTTCGGAATTGATGCGGAAATTAAACCTTAAAAAACTGCACTTTTCATACAAAATCACCGATTTTTGTTATCATGGCAAAAATCGGTTTTTTATTGGGTTTCTCGTGTTCGGCATAACAGATCTAACAACATATATTATTGGTACATTCCTAATTGTGTTATTGCCAGGGCCCAACTCTCTATATGTGATGTCAATTGCTTCACGTTACGGGATTAAAACCGGATATATGGGCGCATTAGGTATTTTTACTGGTGATCTCATTTTAATGCTGTGTACCGTACTAGGAGCAGCCTCTCTACTTAAAGCATTTCCATGGGTATTTGTTATTCTTAAATTAACAGGTGCACTTTACCTATCTTATTTAGGTTTTAAACTCTTACAAGGCAGTATTCAACGCTGGAAACAACGTAATCAACCACAACCAGAAATGGCTGATTTACCCGCTTTAGATAAAGTTCATCCTTATAAAACAGCACTCAGTATTAGTTTACTCAACCCTAAAGCAATTTTATTTTTCCTATCTTTCTTTGTTCAATTTGTTGAACCTGACTACGCCTACCCCGCTTTAAGCTTTTTAATTTTAGCGGTTATTTTACAGGTGATTAGTTTTAGCTATTTAACTGCACTAATCTTCTCTGGAATCAAACTTTCAGCATTTTTTAAACAAAACCATAAAATTGCAGCGAGTAGTATTTTTTTAGTCGGAATTTTATTCTTCGGATTCGGTCTAAAACTAGCAAGCTCAACAATCTAATCATCTTTACCTATCCATTTTTGCACTATAAATTTAAAACATGATGAGCTGTTAAAATGCCAGCATGCCATCTGTTTTAACTTCATTGAGCACAAAAAATGTTCTGACTTGTCTTACTCCAGGTAAAGCAATAATCTTTTCACTATGGAATCGGTTAAACGCAGCTAAATCTTTAACACGAATTTTTAGAAAATAATCGACTTCTCCCGCCACCAAATAGCACTCTAAAACATTTTCCAAATCACCTGATGCTTGTTCAAATGCCTGAAAGCTATCTGGGGTTGAGCGGTCTAAAACCACACCAACGAGTACCACCGTATCACGCTGCACCATGCTTGGATTGATCCTAGCGCGTACATCTAAAATTGCCCCAATCTTAAAAAGACGCTGAGTATGATTCCAACAAGATGACGTACTTATGCCTACGAGCTTAGCCAATTCGGCATTACTTAAGCGTCCATTTTCTTGTAATGCACGCATAATTTTCAATTCGAGTGGTGATAAATTTTCAGCTTGCTCTTCCATAAAACAATATTCCAAATTTAGTGTTATTTATGGAAGGAATAATATCATTATTCAATATTTTAAAAATATTATTTCCATTTTAGGCTAAAAATAGAAAGCACCTTCTTTAAAAAAATTGTTAGATTTAGCGAGCTGAAAACAAAGGCAGAAACATATTAATTTTTCAGGGATTTAGAATATTTAGCTATGCAAAAGATTCTTCAAGATTTTTCTATTCCAGCCGTATTCGCGGGTTTCATTACCTTTCTTATTGGTATTAGTGTTTCGGCTATTTTAGTGATTCAGGCTGCCCAAGCTTTAGGTGCTTCACCTGAACAAATCACCTCATGGTTTTGGGCTTTAGGTTTGGGTCTTGGTTTATCAGGACTTATTCTTTCGTGGAAATTTAAATACCCTGTAGCAACTGCATGGTCAACCGCTGGTCTCGCTTTAATTATTGCAACTGGTGGTGGATATAGCATAAATGAAGCAATTGGTGCTTTTTTAGTGGTTGGTGTACTGACAGCGATTTTAGGTTTTTCTGGAATTTTTCAAAAAGCACTTTCCTATATTCCGCAAAGCTTGACCAGTGCCATGCTTGCAGGCGTTTTACTTAAATTTGGTATTTCACTTTTCGCAAGTTTGCAAAATGATTGGGTATTCGTTTTATCTTTACTCGTTATTTATATCATTACAAAAAGATTATGGCCGCGTTATAGCATCGTGTTCACAGCACTTGCTGGTGTTGTGCTCTGCCCTGTGTTTTTAGACTTTCATATGCCTACGCTTCACTGGTCTTTAGCTAAACCTATTTGGATTAGTCCTGTCTTTAGCTGGTCGGCTCTTTTGGGCTTAGCCTTACCTCTTTTTGTGATTAGTATGGCTTCGCAGTATTTACCCGGTATTGCCATGATTAAAAGTTATGGCTATAAACCACATGTTAACCAACTCATTGGCTGGACTGGTTTAACCCAAGTTTTGCTTGCACCTTTTGGTTGCTATAGCGTTAATATTGCTGCGATTAGTGCAGCTGTATGCCTTGACGATCAAGTTCATCCTGACCCAAGTAAACGTTATATTGCTGGCATGAGTTCTGGTTTTTTCTATGCATTGATGGGACTATTTGCAGCAACACTCACAAGCTTACTCATGTCTTTTCCCCATATCTTTATTGTAGCTTTAGCTGGCATCGCATTACTTGGTACCATTAGCCATAACATTGCGCTTGCCTTTGGCCCTGTTGAAGACCGTGAAGCTGCATTATTTACCTTCTTATGCAGTGCTTCAGGCATTCAATTTTTTGGTATTGGCTCAGCCTTTTGGGGACTTATTGTCGGTCTTATTGTATTTGTAGTACTTAAATTTAAAGTCAAAAAAAGTTAATAAAAAAGCGTTCATAGCGCCTTTTTCAATGCTGTGAACGCTTTTAGTCTTATTTTTATAGTTCTCTTACTACCACTGATTTTGCCATTTTGTCATGCCAGCCTTGTTTTTTAGCATCAAATGCGACCCAAAAAAGACCAATACCAAACACTAAAATTGACGGAATATAACCAACATATCGAATGATACTCTGCGTGACTGTTAGCTTATTACCTGTTTTTTCATCTAAAACTTTTAATCGCATCAATCGTTTACCTGGCGTTCCTGCAAAATACAACCAACATAAAATTGAATACAATAAAGGAAATACATAGTTCACGATCAAATCGAACCAATAATTTTGTGGCTTAGTACTTAAACCTGTAGCAAAGACTAAGTCGTAATCCCCCTGATAAAAAATCCATGCTGCAGGAATAACAGCCAAAAAAAGAATAAGAGTATCAATGATCATTGCACCAAATCTTAACCAGAACCCTGCATACTCATACTTATAAGTCATGCTTACCTCGCTTTGTTATTGTTTAATAGCTAAAAACGCTTTTACAATTTTACTTTTATCCTAAATGAAACTTTTTTATTTTTAAATACTTAAATAAATTTAAAATATTCTACTTTTATATTTTATTGTAATAAATCTGATCTAAAGAACGTTATTGCATCAATATTCATCATAAAACTCATATTTTTAGAACTGAACTTTTTCATTTCAGTTCTATTGGGAAAATTTTTACAGGAAATTAAAATACAAACTCATATTATATTTATTTCCAAAATAAAATATCTAATTTAAACTCTTTCTTTAATAATAACGCTGCAAATAATAAAGCTAATCCAATAACAATTAAAAAAACACTTAAACTGATTACTCCATAAACAATAGCTACACTGCCTAATATAGCTAAAACATAAAATATAATTACACTGAATGTCGGCATTTCAATTTATTCCACTACTTAAAATAAAAGCAATTTATTCTATCGAGTTTATAAACGATTGCTGTTTTCAAATGTTGGCTACACTATTAATTTGTATCATCATACAATAATCATGTTATTAAACTTATTTAGTGTTACTTTGCTTTAATAACCAGTGATGTAGTTCACATAATTTTTTATTTAATTTCAAAGTAATGTTTTTCAGTGACGAGTTTAATTTTTAGATTTTTATATAAGCGTTCTTTTGAATCTTCAAGTGAAGGGACAACTTTTTCTGCAAATTTATCTTCGGTCATCAGTCTGGCATAAGTTTTATAGCCAATAACTAACTTTTCGGGTTCTTTACCTGTTTGACGGAACTCTTCAATAAGTTTATTAACTTTCTTTGCTGTTAAATCAGCCATCTTCCTCACTCTCCCCTTAATTCACTATTTTGTTATACGTTTTCTATATGACAGAAATATGAACAGTAATTTTTTGTAATTTTCATGTAAATATTATCGATTTTTTAGCAATACTACCTAAACGCCATCTCAATCAATAAAAAAATAAATACAAATATATGATTTAAAATAAATTTATTTAATTTTTCTTTCCTATGACTGAATAGATGTTTACCGTGAATGAAATATGTTAATCTTTAATTAATAAATGCTTCATACATATAACAACTGTAAATAAGAGGAATAACATTATGAATTACCAACATATTATTGTACCAGTCGATGGTTCGGAAATTTCTTTAGCGGCAGCAAGACAAGCAGCTCATATTGCAAAAGCATTTGGGAGCAAATTGACCGCTATTAGCTTAGTTGCGGTAGATCCTTTTAGCGGTGTAGATTTTTATTACATCTCACCTGTTGTAAAAGATTATTTTGTTGAAGCACGAGCAAATGCAGAAAAAACACTCGCTAAAGTAAAAGCTTTATGTGCTGAAGAAGGTATTGATGCTGAAACTCAAATCATCCAAGGTGAAATCTCTTCAGACGGTATTTTGAAAGCTGTAGAAGACTTAGGTTCTGATTTGATTGTGATTGGCTCTCATGGTCGTAAAGGCTTCCAAAAACTTATTCTGGGTAGTTTTGCTCAAGATGTTTTAAACAGTACCAAAATTCAGGTATTGGTTGTAAAAGAATAAACTTTTTAGATGCAAAAAAACCCAATCGTTGGATTGGGTTTTTTAATAAAATAAATTGCATAAATTTTACACTAATCAAAAATCCAGTTAGAATAGTTTCTTATTCTTCCAATTTCGTGAGTCACGCCAATGAAGTAAGTCTTTTTTCTCATCAATTTTTCTTTTTTTGATGTGCAAAATAGACTATTTTTTTGTGATTTAACGTCTCTGCTTAAAACTACTTTCCTATTTTGTACATCCTGTATTTATGAGGTTTTTTATGACTCAGCAGGCATGTGTAATAGCACAACTCTCTTTAGAATTTTCATCTAAAGACATGTTTAAACAACTAAATTTTAGCCTTGAATCGCATCAAGTATCTGCTTTAATTGGCCGTA
Organism: Acinetobacter sp. IRS14; assembly: GCF_034650275.1. Taxonomy (NCBI): domain Bacteria; kingdom Pseudomonadati; phylum Pseudomonadota; class Gammaproteobacteria; order Moraxellales; family Moraxellaceae; genus Acinetobacter; species Acinetobacter sp. IRS14. Next base: position 33,986 of record NZ_JAOVFN010000020.1, on the reverse strand, counting down.
ATGGTCAAGGCAAATCTTTGCTTATGCAAATGTTAAATCAGACGCTTAAATCAGATTCAATTTTGACATCGGGGCAAATCTCTTGGCATGTAAAGCATGCATATTTACCTCAGTTGCATCGTTTAGCAGCACAAACCATTGCCGAAGCATTAGATATCTTAGATGTTTATCACGCGTTTAAAAGAGTTGAACAAGGTGTCGCCAACTTTGATGATTATGATTTGTTAGAAGGTAAATGGGACCTCCCTGCCTTATGGAATAATTTATTGGAATCTGCGGGTTTACCAACAGATTTAGACTTTCCAGTGAAAAACCTAAGCGAAGGTCAAAAAACTAAATTGGCATTAAGCTGTTTATTTCTAAAATCAGATCATTACTTATTACTTGATGAACCTAGTAATCATCTAGATCAGGAATCTAGAAAATGGTTAATTGATCATTTGAGGAAACACCCAGCAGGTGCGCTTATCATTAGTCATGATCGTAGTTTACTGAATGAAGTAGATCATATTTATCATTTGAATGAACATGGTTTACATCACACAACGGGAAACTATGAAAAATTTTATGGCCAGTACCAAATTCATGTTGCAGCCTTAGAGCAATCTGTTCAACAAGGCCAACGCGACGTTAAACACATGAAGCAAAAGCAGCATGAAGTATTAATGAAAGCTCAAAAACGTGAACGGGCTGGAAATAAATTACGCGAATCAAATTCTCAAGCCAAAATTTTGCTCGATTTTAAAAAGGAACAAGCAGGCCAAAGTATTGCTGCCATACAGTCTCAACAGCAACGACAAATTTCGAACAGTCAAAATGATTTAACAGACAAAAAAATGCGTCTTGAAACGGTCAAGCCACAACAGTTTGTCTTCCCTACTTTTCATAAGAAATCTGGAGAAATTCTTCGCATTAAAAAACTCAAACTGAAATATGGAACACAAAAAACCATAGATTTAGCGGTACAGGCAGCCGAAAAAACTCACATAACGGGTCAAAATGGTATTGGCAAATCGACACTCCTTAAAGCAATTCAAGCTCAAAACAAACAGCCATGTGACAACATTCACTTATCTGTAGAGTGCTTTTATCTGGACCAAAACTTTAGCTTTTTATGTGATGAAATGACGGTGATTGAAAATCTAAGCCACATGAATAGTGAACTTTCAGAACTAGAATGGCGAAATCTATTAGGTCAACTTCGAATTCGAGGTGATAAAGGTACACAACTTTTATCTCAGCTCAGTGGTGGTGAAAAACTCAAAGTAGCCTTATTGGCGCTTAGCCAGATACATCCTACCCCTGAACTCTTGTTATTAGATGAACCAGAAAATCATTTAGATATTGAATCTAGAGAACTATTAGCTACTGCTATTCAAAGCTATGAAGGCGCTGTATTGCTCATTTCACATGATCAAACTTTTGTTGAAAGTTGTGCTATTCATGAGTCTTTCTCTTTAGCCGATTAATCTTTATTGATATCTTTTTCAAATTTACTAGTTCTCTTTTGAGAGCTAGTAAATTCTAGAAATCATTATTTTTTTACTTTATTTAATATTTCAATATCTAAACTATATTTCACAGTTTTATTTTTACGAGCACTATTTCGCATTTGGTAAACCTGAACAATATAATCACCATCAACTGGTAAAGTAAGTTCTCCTTTAGATCCTACAGTTGAACCAATTAATAATGCCTTATCCTTACCTGGCTTTTTACCTGGGGCAAAAATATTAACATAGGCTAAATTACCAAGACTATTAATATTGAATTTCAATATTTGTCCATTCTTTGCATAAACTCTATATCTCACATCATCATAACCCTGAAACTTTCCAGTTAGTGTGGTATGAGTTGAACCTTGTAAAAAATTAACTTTTTGCTCAACATTTTTAGCTAAAACTGTGAATGATGCAGTTGAAATTAGCGTAGATAATAATAAATTTTTAATAATTTTCTTCAATTTCTAATCCTCAAAAATATTTTTAAATTATTATATTAAAAATATTTTTTATAAAATTTTACTTTATGTATGAGTTTAACAAGTAATAGTTGTTTTTTATAATTAGTAACAAATAAGGTATCTCAAAGTTTAAATATGATTAACTCCGAGATACCCTTTTTAAAAAATATTAGAATCGATAACCTACCCCTAAATAGGTAATCAGTGGATCAATATCAACTTTTGTTGTGGCATGTATTAAGCGAGTTCCCGTATTTTGATTGACGACATCAATTTGGGCATTATTACTTAACTTTGCATAGGACACAGAAGCTACCGTATACCATGAATCGTTAAAATCATAGGTAAAACCAGCGGTAAAAATAGGCGCTATCGCATCATCTGCATCGACATTAACGACCATTTTTCCGCTCGACTCTTTTCGGTCTAAAGCCGCTCCAGCTTTGCCATCTAACACGTTTTGGATCATATGGCCTGCGGACACTAAATCAGAACGAATTCCATCGTTGAGTTTAATATCATTAAAATGAGCATACATTAAACCCACTCCAACATAGGGTCTAAACTTATTTACCCCACTTTTACCAAACTGATATTGTGCTTCTATGGTTGGCGTCCATGCTCGAATAGATGCAGCTTTAGATTTATTGCCTAAGTTGGTAATTGGAATCGCCTGTCCTAAAGTAATCCCATTTGGGAAAAGATATTTCACTAAGTCATTAGGAGACATTGCGACTCCACTTAATGGCGCTAGGATCTCTCCTTTTCCTTTAACATCAACTTTAGGTGGAATTCCGCCAATAAATTGTAAAGACACATTATCATTCAGATAATAGTTAAAGGTTAACCCCAACGCATCTACATCATCAACCTCAAGCCCGGCATCATTTTGTTGCCAGTTTTCGATTCCTTGAATCGTCGCAACACCGGAAACTTCAGGTTTGATATTACCGTTCTCATCAAGAATAATCTCCCTCATGTACTCATCTTTTAATGCTAGCTCTAGAAACTCCTTTTGATTAAAAACTTCTCCTCCTAAGTCTACTTCTGTGGCATTAGGATCAACCGAATTTAAAAAACTGGTTGTTGAAATAGTACCGACTTTAGCTGCGGTTCCATTTTTAACAGCGGTATTAATATTAAATGGATTAGCTTTACCCTGTGGCATTACATGTAGCCAACCAGCAGAGACAGAGAATTTTTTAAATTCCTGCGCATAACTCATGCTTGTGATTACAGATAATGAACTCAATATTGCTATTTTTATTACTCTTTTTTTCATTTTTATTCCATCCTAGAAATATATTGCTAATTTTGCAATATAGATATGGAATATAGCCAAGTTGCCTTTTTTATCAATCAGTATAATTTTTAAACAAAATTAATTTAGATAAATCTATCAATTTATCACTTTAATTATATGAAATAGTTATCTAATTTTTCTGACGAATGACACAATTAAAATTAAAAATAATTTAACAAATGGTAAAATAAACAAATAAAATTAGTCTTATATTGGCTAGCTGTCGTTATTGAGTTATTTAAATTAGAATCTAGTTAGACATTTAATTTTCGTTCATAGACATTTCAATAAAAACCAACGAAGAGAGCTTATCTAAAAAGTTATATCGTATAGCTAATCAATAAATCTGGAAGAATTTTTAATGAATATTATTATTCGTGATGAACAAGTTGAAGATATAGAAACCATAGAACACTTAACTAAAGCAGCTTTTCAAAATGCCGAGCACACGAGTCATACCGAACATTTTATTGTGAATAGTTTAAGAAACCACGGACAACTGACTATTTCTCTCGTGGCAGTTGAAGATGGTTCTATTATTGGACATGTTGCTATTTCTCCAGTTCAAATCAGTTCAGGGGAAATAGGTTGGTATGGTTTAGGCCCTATTTCAGTTCATCCAGATAAACAAGGGCTGGGTATTGGTTCCCTTTTGATGAATAAATCACTAGAAAAATTAAAAAAATTAGGTGCAAAAGGATGTGTTTTATTAGGTGATCCCAACTATTACAGCCGCTTTGGTTTTAAAAACAATCCTGAGCTAATTTTATCTGATGTACCGAGTGAGTATTTCCAAGCCTTAAGCTTCTCGGGTCATTTTGCTAAAGGCTATGTAAGCTATCATGAGGCATTTAATGCAACCCAATAAGAAAAAGCTATCGTCTTTCAAAAGAAAACCCCTAAAAATAGGAGTTTTCTTTTTTGTTTACTTTGAAAAATATTGATATAAATAATCTAGTTTTATTTAATACGCTCAATCTTAAAAACTTCAATATCGGTAGGCTTAACTCGATGTGTATCCACCTCTCCTACAACACGCACTTTATCGCCAGCTTTTAGTTGTAGAGGCTTCCACAAGTCATCATCAATATCAATTACAATCGAACCCGTAGCATCTTTAAACTCGAAATGATCACCAGCAATATGCTTTACGATCGTACCCGTCAAAGTTACTCCAGATTCATCAGCCAAAGTTTTTGCTTTAGACACTGTGACTACATTTTTTGTCGCTTCTTTTATTAATGTAGCATCGGGTTTAGCTAATACCGCATTACTACCCAATAAAGCCAACCCAGTGAAAGTTGCTAAGAATATTTTTTTCATTACCATGACCTAATTTTAATGTTCTTAGTTATATAAACAAATTCTTTTAAAGTTATAGATTTAGGTTTTGTGGTTTTTTGTATCTTATAAGAGAGTTTCTTTAATCATGTCATGTAGAAACACCAAAGAATTTCTTTAGGTTCTCTTTCCCATAAACAATTTTATAACCTTTAGTTTTGTCATGAATTTACTTAAGAAAGCGTGTTTCTTAAGTAAATTAAACTCAGCATTAAAATATCACTTAATTGTTAAGCAACAAGTTGGCCTAAATTCAATAAAATATTTATGGCTTCTGTCTCATCCTCTGTTTGCCCAACAATCATTCTGTCATATGAAATTCCACCAATCTCAATATAAATTTTTGGATGAGGAAGCTGAGGGATATAAACTTTGAGCGGTTGATAAAGAGCAAGAAGATAACCAAATGAATCATAAGGATAATGATCATCTTTTAACGTCTTCTTTATCACCATATAAGTGTTCAAAATATCTAGAATAAAACCATATTCATTTTCAGAATGAAATTTAGCGTCCATACTTACCTCCTTGATTAATTAATATTTTTATAATCAAATTTAAAGGTTAAATTTCTGATCTGATGGTGTAACCAATTCACTTTAAATATAGAGTTATATTTAAAGTGATTCCTGTTGAATTAAATATATTTAAAACCAAGTATATTAGTCAACATATTTTGAACAGTGCCATTAAAAATAAATATTTCGAGTTACAATTCACACTTTAAGATTAAAATAAAAAGATATAAAAACCCATCTTACGATGGGTTTCGAAATTCATCTGGATTATGAATCTTTGTCCATTGAATGAGGAGTAGTCGTTTTATCTTGCTGCTTTGTGTCATTTTCACCTTGGCAGGCACTCACACTTAAAGAAATAATGGCAGCTAAACCCAAGGTAGCCATAATTTTTGTCATATTTCACCTCATGAATTATTTAGATAGTGAGTTAATAAATACTTTTTATTAGTTTTACGATCAGCATAGGTTTCTAGGCTTTTTTGTAGATTTAACGCAAAAATGTAAAGCTCTTTAGTTCATCTTTAAATATCAACTTAAAATTTGGTCTTTAAACATTAACTGAGTGTCGTAGCGTTTTAATGAGTAATTCATATAGGTGGTCTACAGCTTTTGAATCTAAAGAAGACCTACTCCGATAAACAGCAGCCTCCATTGGTTCTAATGGCCCAAGTCCATGATCTGCACCTAATATGGTTAAATGCTCAGGTGCACTGCATTGTGTAAACACAGCGATTGCTAAACCGCTTTCAACTGCTGCAATCTGACCAGCTAAACTTGAACTGTTGTACACCACACGGTAACGGCGACCTTGTAATGCCAAAGAATGAATAGCACTCTTTTTAGCTTGGCTGGTACTTTCGTAAACTGCAATTGGAAGCGGATCTTCTCGCCAGAGTTCAAATTGTGGAGAGCCAACCCATACCATCGGTTCATGAAATAATAATGTTCCTTGACGAGCGTTATCTCTTGAAATTAATGCCAAGTCTATATCACCACTTTCTACTCGTGGAATTAAAGAAGTCGACTGTTCACAAATCAATTCAATTTCGACCCCTCCGTAACGTGGTGCAAAACGCTTAAGTACAGGCGTTAAATATTTAGCAGCATAGTCATCAGGTACACCAAGACGTATACGGCCCTTTAATTCATCTCCATGAAATGCCATTTGAGCTTCTGCATGTAAGTCGAGAATTCGGCGCGCATAACCTAAAAGTAGCTGTCCTTGCGACGTTAATTCAATTTGTCGATGTGTTCGTATTAAAAGTTGGCAATGCAGCGCTTCTTCTAGTTTTTTCAGTTGCATGCTAACCGCAGACTGAGAGCGATATAACTCAGGTGCTGCATTCGACAATGAGCCTGTATCTACGACTGTGACAAAACACTTTAACCAATCAATCTGTAAGTTTTTTATATTCATTACGATTTATCTATTCGATTTTCAAATAGTATATAAAAGAATTATGCGCTTTTCTTTATCTATTCTCTCTCCCATACTGAAATTAGAAGAAGTTAAAACAATTCATTTTTCTAAAAGAAGCTATCCGTGAATTGATTAATGTCTGAATAACACGTTAATAGCGACACCTACTAACAATTTCATCACTTCGTATTTCTTAGGTATTACGCACTAGGAGGAGGTTTTATGCGCCTAAATAAACAGATGCTTGCATCACAAAGTGCGACATCTATTTTCGTTTTACTTTGGGGAAGTGCCGCAATTTTTACTCGTTGGGGACTCGATAATGCCTCACCCATAGCCTTATTAATTCTGCGCTTTTCAACTGCTTTAATTGCTCTGTCGGTATTAGCTATTTTTAGAAAACGATTCTTACCCAAGCATGGAACCCGAAAGCAAGTTTTACTAACGGGATTACTCATGATTGCAGGTTATTCAATCTGCTATTTTAAAGCGATGGCTCATGGGGTCACTCCTGGCTTAATGGCCACAATCATGGGAATACAACCCATTTTAACGCTTTGCCTTCTAGAAAAGAATTTACAAAAAGAAAGGCTTTTCGGTTTACTCATTGCTTTAGCAGGTCTCATTCTTTTAGTCTGGAAAAGCCTAACAATGTCGTTTATTGCGCCGATCGGCATATTCTTTGCCTTGGCTGCCCTGATCTGTATAACCTTTGGGGCCATCATGCAAAAGAACATTCAACAGGCTCCTACAGATGTCTTACCCCTACAGTATGTAGTTAGCCTTATAGTTTGCTTATTTATAGTTCCGTTTGAACATTTTGAAATAACGTGGAATTCGCAACTGATTATTTCTGTCTTATTTCTTGGAATTTTAATTTCTGTAGTTGCGCAGCTTTTACTTTACAGACTTTTAAATCAGGGCAATATTGTCAACGTGACAAGCCTGTTCTATTTGGTTCCCATTGTTACTGCGCTGTTAGATTTTCTAATTTTAAAAAATACGTTACCTCTGGCAGGTTTAATTGGAATGATTGCAATTTTACTAGGCTTATTGCTTGTATTTAAAAAGAGATAACTCATAGAAATAATATAGAACCCTCAACTGAGTGTCTTATTTTGAGTAAAAATTTAATCTAAATTTTTCCAGTCTGTACCAATTTGAGCTAATGCTGGAAGCTCATCACTATTAAAAACATTAGAATTACGGTCAATAGCAAATCGATAAATGGGCATAGAGTCAGCTTCAGTTTTCTTAAAGAAACTGAAGTTTTCATTAAGATGGTAATTACCGCCTTCTGTAGATTTTGTTGCTGTTCCTGAGGGTATATGAGTATAACTTTCACATTCCACTTCAACATTATTTCCGGCAAGATCTTGGTAGGAAAATTTCATGTCTTAATCCTTTCTAAATTTTTATGATTGAGAAAAACTTAACATGCTATCTTGCTAGATTATTGAAACTTTTTTAACTAATTGTTTAAGTGTGTATATTTGGTTAAAACTAAAAAAGTTATTCAAGATAAAAATTTTATTTGAAATGCTTCGGCTCTCACTCACAAATCCAAAAATTTTAAAGCCCGCTCATCAAGTTCTTTAAGTTCCTCGAGTGTATATAACCGCCCCTCTGGATCAAAAAATTTATCAAAATCGAATTGCCCTTCTTTATATAATTGATATCGTTTAGGCCCTAACCATTCTTTTTGAAAGAAATCATCTGTCAGTTTAAAAAACTCTTTAAAAGAAGTATTTGCATCTAGCTGACCAGTTAATTGTTCGCGCTCATCTTTAGGAATATCTTTAAATTTTCTTTCATCCATAATGAAAGCTCGACGACCAACGAGCTGACCATCCTCAAGAGTTGGAACTAAAATGCTACGGCAATGAGGATGTAAAGGAGGAACTTTTTTTGCCGGATCGTTAAGCTGCCATACCGAACCATCAAGTGAGGCACATGTTTTCGATGTCCTTCCATCAAGAACACTTACAAATCGGACATATTCAAACTTTAATTGTTTATAGCTATTTAAATATGCCTGATTGGATATATGGCTTCGAATTGTACGTACAGTTCGTTCAATATCTGTTTTAGTACTATTGAGTAGCCCATCATCATATTTAAGACGTTTAGTTCCATGAATACGCTGAATAATTTGTAGGGTTGTAGCGCCAATATTAAGCCCATCTCGAATCGCATATTCAACTCTTTGACGAGCTACCTCAGCAATTTTAGAGAGTAATTCATCTACTAATGCTCCACCCGCTAAAGGAACGCGTTTAGCAGCTTTATAGAGTTGCTCGCCTTTTAACTCTTTATGTTGGCCACCAAAAATTTTTGACATATATCTAGCTTCATAGAAAGCCAATGCCACAGCAGATATTGTAAAAGTGTCAGTGAGAGCTTCATTAATCAAATTAAACCACTGAGAAATTAGCGCACGTATCTCTCTTAAATTGGCTGTTGAATAAATTCCACCAGCCAATGCTGCTTTTTCCTTTTCATTTAGCTCATCTAATAAGTTAGCCAACTTATCAAGCATGGTAACCGTTTCAGAATTAAATAAATTAAGAAGTTCATTGACCGATCTTGATGATGCTCGATATAGATAGGCCTGATGCTGAGTCAAAATATCAAAAAGTGTTTTTTGATGAAGATTAGCCATAAAAATTTACCTCTACAGAAGTGCTTTTTTATTGTTCTGCTATATTTTCAGTATCTCTAGAACAAGTTATGACTAACAAGCACACCTACGTAAAGTTATTTAGCTAAATGCTCATCCTTGTAATGCATTTTTTTATAAACGTACCTTAAATCTAATCTAAATAGGATCTTTCACACTGAGTAAAACAGCATTACTCGGAATACTTTTAAGTATTTTCTTTTGTTGTTTCAGCCATTCTTTATAAAATTTTTGATCAGATTGTTCCGAAAAGTTGTCTTTAGGCTTGTTATAGGAAGCATCACGCATATTTTCAGATCGTACACACGGCCAATTGTTTAAGTGGGGTGTCAAAACAGCATTACTTACCAATGAAAGCTCTTCTAATCTAATCAAATTCATCTCTACTTCCTTACTTCCCTCTAGCGTCCTCACTCTTCAATTGATTCATGCAAAACTTTATTTTGAATAATCTATAGACGGCTATTGCTTATTCCCTAAACCGATCCAATGAGGGCTACACACAAATAACATGCCTTCAAAAATGCAAAGTGCAAATTTTGTGTATTGATTTATCAAACATGTAAGTTGCTATAGGAATGAATAAATTGAGTTTAAATAGAGTGATGAAGATATTTAGAATGTTTTCTTCTTTGTTGCTTTAATTTCAGATATACTGAACTTAGTATGAGATGAGCCTTATATAGTTCATTGCTAGATCAATGAACGACTAAGCCCTTCGCTTTCAAGCAAGGGCTTTTTTAATGCCTAAAATTTGAGAAAACTTATACTTATATGAACTGTCTGGTCGGCCATTGGTTTGCCTTTATAGATCAGGTCTGTTAGATTGGTCTTGTTCATCAACTCCTATTGTCGATGAATACTGAAGCCTGATTCGTAGCATCAGGCTTTTTTAATGCCTAAAATTTGTATAAATAATCCTGCCCAAATGATGACATGTGATCTCGGTACGATCCGAAACAAAGTAAATCAAAGTAAATCAAAGTAAATCAAAGTAAATCAAAGTAAATCAAAG
>NZ_JAOVFN010000020.1:0-23643 GCF_034650275.1 Acinetobacter sp. IRS14 | reverse complement strand
AAGTAAATCAAAGTAAATCAAAGTAAATCAAAGTAAATCAAAGTAAATCAAAGTATAAAATAAACCAGCCTTATCTTACTTTTAGCCAAGTACCTACTTCTTTTAGCACATCAACTAAACCGTTTAATTTCTTGCCATCTTCGGTTAGTGAGTATTCAACCTTAACAGGAACTTCCGCAAAAACTTCTCTGTTAATAAACCCTTCTTCTTCAAGAAAACGCAATTCTAAAGTTAGCATTCTTTGAGAAATATTAGGTATTGCGCGTCTGAGTTCATTAAAGCGCATAGGTCTTTCGATGAGAAATGAAATAATTAACATTCTCCAGCGACCACCCAATACTGTCATTGCCTCTTCTACAGAACAGCCAGAAATATTATCTTTCATTGTTTAATTAGGTATAAAAAATATACCTATATAACAAAATAGTGCTTAATTTACAATCTATACCTAGTGGTAAATAATAGTTTTTTATCACCAAAAGACTGGCCTATATTATGGAATATAAAGAAGTTGCTAAAAAAACGATTAATCATTTGTACTCAGCACATGCATCTATTCGTACCTCAGGCATCGACCCTCAAATCATTGCTTTAGCTGAATTGTATGTGTCACAAATCAACGGCTGTGCTTACTGCTGCGCTTTTCATGCTCAGGAGTTAAGAGATATGGGAGTAAGCCAAGAAGTGATTGATAAAATTCCGGGCTATAAACATTCGAATGCGTTTTCAAAGAAGCAGCATCTTGCTCTTGAACTTGCAGAGGCAGTCACTTTTCTATCTGACAAAATTGAAACTGTAAAAGCTCATTTAACTGAATATTTTAGTGAAAGAGAGATTGTAGAGTTAACGACTAGCATTTCGCTCATGGGGGCTTTAAACAGGCTTAGAATCACTTTAGGTGATAAAAGTTAATCCACTCTCTTCCTAATATGAAAAAGCCCTAATTATTTGGGGCTTTTAATGATTTTTGAGAAAGTTTAATAAAAATTGAAGCACTATTTTGACGATAAAAATAATTTCTTTTCGATTACACGGCGATTCACCAGCCCTTGCAAACGCTTACCGCCAGCATTAATCCAAACATCAAACTGGTTGGCAGCCTCTTTATAATCACCTAAATTTAAATTTTTGAGTAAGGTCGAGTTTTTAAAAGCCCCGACTCCAATGTTATAAGCTAAAGAGACTAATGCATCGAATTGATTCTGTTTTAAAGGCACTTTTACGGCAGTATTTACTGCGCGCTCAAATATCTTTAAATCATGCTGCATATAAACTTTAGCCTGTTCAAGTGTGCATCGGTCTCCTTCACTTACACGCTGGCCATTAGGATATCGCGTCGTGCCATATCCAATAGTCCATACCCCAGTACCATCGTCATAAGCACTAATTTTTAATCCTTCAAAATTACAAATTAGGTTTACACCGTCTAAGCTAAGAGACATATCATCAACAGCGACACCTATCAATTCATCGCCATGATCTGTTGCTGTAGCAATCTGATCCGCTGCTGCATCTTGCTGAGACTTAGCAGTAAAAAATTTGCGGAGATAATCCAATATTTTTTGCATTTAATGCCCTGTTATTTACTTTTTCTCTGTAACCCAAAGCGTAATATACCCTTGAACTACTGGTTGCCCATCCGCTCTATAAGCATTAACTTTTACTTGCATATCTCCAACTTTCCACTCGTCATCAATTGTTGCCACTAATTTAATATCAGAATCTGCCTTAGCTACATAATTTACGTTCATACCTTTAGGTAACCATCTTAAATGTTGAGGTACTGATGCTTCAGCTAATACACCCATGACAAATTCCAGCCCATTACATATGGCAATAACGTGTACCGTCCCGATATGGTTTTCGATTGATTTATTTTTTTTGATTGAAGCTTCGCACAGGTTCAAATCTAATTTTTGAATCATTGGATTTACAGTCTGAAAATATGGAGCCACTCGACTAACAATCTTTGATAATAGTGTTAATCCGCCAGGTACATTTTTCAAAGTCTTAAACGCGAGCAAAACATCATTGACCGGTGGAAGTGCTTTATTTTTGATTTTGTTGGTAAATGTAGAAATATAATTACTCATAGTTTTACTTCAATTCGAGAATTAATCATTCAATAAATATATATGTACCTACTTCTACACTCATTGCTTAGTTCTCAATTTTTTGAGTCATTAATGATAATGATTAAATAACCTCAAACGTACCGTATTGTTTGACTAGAAATCCCAAATATTAAAAATGCCCAATATTGAATTGGGCTTTAAATTATTCTTCAATTTCGATGGGATCACCATCTTCAGGGCGAATGTGTCGCTCACCATCATCGGCTGGATCTACACTCGAACCATCTTTGGTAATGCTGTTATACAACTCATCCTCTTTTTTATCATCGATAAATTCTTCATCGGCAAAATCGAGAGGCTCTTCATCATCGTCAAAATTTAAAGGTTTTTCTTCATCTATCATGAGATTCATCCTCTACTTAACTTGTGTCATTCCATGCTTAAATAATTAACGGCTACATTCAACACCAAACCATCATCATTTGTGTAACTGACACTTTCGGATACGTTTTAGTTTTTGTTATTTTCAAGATGGTTCAAAATACTACTAATTTTTAAAAGTAAGTAACCAAACAGTAGCCCATTAAATATAATGAAAAGACCGACTGTAACCATTTCTTTAGACCAAACTTGAATAATGTCTAAATTATCATTTCTTGTTTCAACTTGCCCATATGACAAAATAAAGGCTATTCCCAAAACAATTCCAAATAAAATTACGCCCCATGCGACAACTGAGGTTGCCTTGCTTTCACTATGGGATTTGTTTGCTTGACTCATACTTTTTCTTGTCACATTTTAGGGCTCATATTATTTTTTTATATTAATTTAATGCCTATTTAAAGTTTTGTTTATGTTATGTTTTGATAGCAATGTAACTAATTTTTATATTTTGTTTACCTCTTCATCACCTGTCTTATTTTCAATTTAAAATGATATGTTGCTTTTACTTTTTTGAAAGAAATCTATATACCCATTAAACTAACTACTTCCCCTGTTTCATAAAATAAAAGAGCAAATTTATATACATTAAAAGTTTTAAATTTGCTCCCCACGATGAAGAAGAACTTACTTATTTAGCCTGAAATTTCATATTGAATTTTCTGGCTTGCTTCCTTACTTCAGGATTTGAGGGCAAAGCAAATGGGCTTGCACGCCAGATCGCCTTTTCAATACTTGTTTTAAATTTTTGTTCTTCTTTATCTAAAAAGATGATTTGCTCAATTTCTCCACTGTCAGTTAAAAATACTTTAACGCTTGCACTCATACCAGCTGAAGACGCTGGAATATCCCATATTTTATAAATTTTCTTTTGATATTGCTTTTTATATTTTTCAGCTTCTGAAGTAATTTTATTATCGGTCACTTGAACAGGTGTAACCTGTTTATGGCCAGTCGCACACCCAACTAATAAAAATAAAGAAGCAATAATAGTGAAGTTTTTCATTTAAAATACCTTTTTTCAATAATTAAAATTTAACAGTTTAAATTTTAAAAAACCACCCGAAGGCGATATTAATCACTGATTATCCCTAGCCAGCAAAGGTAGTAGGCCATCCTGATCTACCTTTGTTTAAATTCATTTTTTATTTTTCTTTAAAAAGGGACTTCGTAACGAAAATTCATATTTGAATTTTCCGGCACATTATAGACATCTTGATCAGTAAAAATTCCGTGTTCAGGTGTTTTAAAACTATTAAAAGCTTTATTCTCTGGAACAGTTGGAGCGTTATTTAAATAATTTTCTTGAGAATTATATGGAGATGAAGCACAGCCAATCAGCCCAAAACCCAATAAAGATATAAGTAGAAATGTCTTCATAAATTTTGACTACCGTTATAAAAACCACACAACTTAACAAATTGAACAGCTATTGTCACACCGAAACTATTTAGAAATACTTAATAATAAATTTAAAAAAATATTTTAAGGTGAGACGTTATTGTAGATAATTGGAGCAACTCTATAACATGATTTAATGATCATGGCATATGCTTTACTCTTTTAAATAAACTCTTCTATTAAAATTTGGCTAATCGCACTTGTTGTTATATTTTCTTCAGAAGTTTTATAGAGCATAAACTCAACATTTGGAAGTAAAGGTAAATTATCTTTGGAGTTAATAATTTGAATATTACTGTTTAACGAAGATCTATTTAAACATGATATTCCTAGACCAGCCTCGATTGCAGCCGCGATACCTTTTACCCCTGTAGCAGTATGTGCAACATAAAAAGGGATTTTCTCTTTTTGCAAAATTTTTTCGATAAAATTTTTCAAAATACAGCCCGAAGACATTGTCACAATAGGAATAGGATTATCTTCAAGTTCACATTCATTAGACTTAATCCAAAACAGAGGTTCTTCGGATAATTTAATGGCCTGAATATCTTTTTCTATTGTTTCACCAATATTCATGTAGATAGCCAAATCATAAATATTTGAAAAGAAATTATCTTTAATATCAGAACTTTTCATGATTGAAATATGCAGCTTTAAGTTTGGAAACTTCTTCTGAATTCTTTTTAAAATAATTGTTAAGTCATTGGGTCTAAAATAATCTGTAATCGCTATCCTAAATTCACCAGAAATATCGACTCCTCTTATTTTGTCTAAAGCCATAGAACAAGACAGTAAGATCTTCTCAGCTTCTGCCAACAAGATCTCACCCTCAGTTGTTAGCGATGAACCTTTTCGGTCTCTAATCATTAATTTCTTGCCAACAAACTCTTCTAATTTTGAGATCTGCTCACTAATGGTTGAATTAGACAGATTTAATTTTGAAGAAGCTAACGAAATTGTCCCAGACTGAGCTACGACAACAAAAGTTGAAAGTAAGGTGGTATCGAAATATCTCATCTTCGGAAAATCCGTAATATGCCTTCATATAATTTCGATTTTAACAAATAAGCTTAAATACTAATATTGAAGAAATAGAAAACTATTAAGCCCATTTAAAAAGGAAAATCTTATGAATCTCGACTTTCAAAATGAGGTTGCTATTGTCACTGGCGGCGGCACTGGTATAGGTCAAGCTATTAGTAAACTACTTGCAGAAAAAGGTGCTTCCGTAGCGATTGTTTACTCTAAAAGTGAGAAAGAAGTTTTAGATACTATAGATGAAATCACTAAAAAGAATGGAAAAGCCTTTGCGATAAAAGCTAATATTTCAGCAGATGACGAAGTCAAAACAATGATTGAAACTGTAGTAAAAAAGTTTAGCAAAATTAACTATCTGATTAACAATGCTGGCATTACAAAACAGCTTAAATTTGATGATTTAGATGATGTAACAGATGAGATTTGGGACCAACTTATCGCTGTTAATTTGAAAGGTACTTTTCAATGCAGTCGAGCCGCAGCCCCATTTCTTCGGCAGAACACAAACAGTGCCATTCTTAATATTGGAAGTATTGCTGGTGAAACAGGCTACGGTTCTTCATTACCTTATGCTGTCTCTAAGTCTGCTGTTCATGGTTTAACAAAATCTTTAGCACACGCATTAGCCCCTTCTATACGGGTTAATTGTATTGCACCCGGGCCTGTTGCTACTCGATGGTGGGCTGGCTATGAAGATAAAATGAATTCGCTATTTGGGGAACTTCCCTTAAAACGGATTTCTACTCCAGAAGATATTGCTCAAACGGCTCTCATGTTATTAAAAGCAGAATCAGTTACAGGACAAATCTTAAAATTAGATAATGGACAAACACTCTGAAATTAAAAATTTTAGATCTCATCTTATAGAGAATTCTTTGTGTGGAGCTCTAGATAGAACTTCACGCAAATTCTCAGCCTCGTCTTATTGTTAATCAGATGCATACTTATTCTCTAGTAACATTCAAAGCTCCTATAGATCTGGACCATATAACTTTTAGAAACTGGATGTATTAGATAAAGCCTACAGCTCTTAATCTATCCTCGATTTATCACGAATGATCTATTAATTAACGCTTAGATTTTGAGGACTAACATGCGCCTACATTTTATTGTTCATGAAGATTTTGAAGCACCCGGTGCATATGAAATATGGGCTCAAAATAATGACTTCAAAATTACATATTCAAGAGTATATTTAAATGAAGCTTTGCCATCTTCTGCTGAAGATATAGATTTCCTTATTGTGATGGGTGGTCCACAAGATCCAGATACGACACTAGAGATGTGCCCTCACTTTAATTCATTAGCTGAACAATCAATGATAAAAAAAGCGATTGAAGCAAATAAAGTAGTTATCGGGGTATGTTTAGGATCTCAATTGATAGGTCAAGCTTTAGGGGCCAAATTTGAGCATAGCCCTGAAAGAGAAATTGGCAAATTTCCAATTATGCTTACAGAATATGGCTTAACAAACTCTAAGTTTTCACACTTAGGAAAAATGACCGAAGTTGGGCATTGGCATAATGATATGCCGGGTTTAACTCCCAACGCAAAAATCATCGCTTTTAGTGCAGGTTGTCCAAGACAAATTATTGAATATTCAAAATTAGTGTATGGACTGCAATGTCACATGGAATTAACGTCAGAAGTCGTTGAATTGCTGATTCAACACTCAGAAGCCGAGTTAAATCAGGCTCACCATTATAAATTCGTGAATAGTCGTGAAGAATTACGAAATCACGATTACCAAGAGATGAATCAAAACCTCTTTATTTTTCTGGATAAACTGAAAGAAGAATACTCAAAACAACATTAAAAAAATGAGTGTAAAAAGCCTTCTTAAGTTGGCTTTTACACTCACCTATAGATCTTATTATTTACTAGATGATCAAATCCACACAAAATTTAATCTCCAAAAAATCAACTTTAATGTTACAATACAGTGATTTACTCAATTTCAATTGGACTTCAAAAGAAATGAATAGATTGTTATTAATTTTTTTATCTTTAAATATTAGTCTTTTTTCTCCCGTAGCTTTTTCTGAAACAAACACATTTCAAATGAAACAAGAATATACCCCTCCTAACTTTAATCAGCATAAGAGCATGCTTGCAGTAAACGCAAATTCTCAAGAACATAAATTTAATGGGCAACCAAAAGATTTTTCTAATTCTGGCACTAATCATCAAAATGTAGATTTTTTTGAAATTGCAAAACAATATCAAGAAAAGGAAACTAAGCCTTCTTACTCCGCTGAAGAAACAGTCAATATGAGTAATCATGAGCGTAGTCTTTACTACATTAGAAATCATGATAATGTTGGCATTCAAAGAGAAATTAATGGTCAGCAGTTTAAGTCGCTAAAACAACAGCGCGATAAAGGCATGATTTCGAATGATGTATATAAAGAAAAAGTCTACAAAATCCTAAGTCAGCCTTCTATTAGATAAGTTAAAAGCCCTCGCGAGAGGGCTTTTTGAATATTACTTAGCAGCTTGTGGTGTATTTCTAAAACTAATTGCCATACGGTTATATGCATTCATTAAGCTAATGGCTATTGTCAAATCAACCAGTTCTTTTTCATCAAATACAGAATGAGCTAGTTGATAAACATCATCAGGTACTCCAGTAGTAGAAACTTTGGTTACTGACTCAGCCCAAGCTAAAGCTGCTCTCTCCCTTTCATCAAAAAGATGTCCACCTTCTTGCCAAGCCTGAACTAAAGCAAGTTTCTCGATAGCAACACCTTTTTTGATTAAGTCTCTGGTATGCATGTCCAAACAATACGCGCAATTATTAATTTGCGATATCCGTAGATAAACCAACTCTACTAATTCTGTTGGCAAACCGCTTTGCATTACATAGCTATAGACACCACCTAGAGCTTTAACGCCTGCTGGAGCGACCTGATTATAATCAATACGTTGAGCCATAATAAACACCTATTTACTTTCAATTATTTTACTGGGGTAACTAATTCTTTATCATCAGTATCTACAACAAATACTGCCAATAGTTTTGCTGGTTTGGTCTTGCTCACATTACGACTAATAGAATGAACTGCTCCTGGCTCTTCAAACCAGCTCTGACCTGCTTGATAAATTTTTGGCTTATCATTATTCACTTTAGACTCAATACTCCCCTCAACCACATAGGCATATATAAAAGATGATTTCGCATGGGTATGAGGAATAGAAGCACCGCCAGGTGGATAATCAACTTCTAAAGCAATAAGCGACTTACCCGGTATATTCGCAATTGCATGTTCAAAATTAAGCTTAACTTTCTCCACTGGCTCATGTGCCATAGACGGTGCAATACATGCAAGCATTAAACCTAAGCCTAAAAAGAATCTTTTTTTGATCATTTTCATTCAAATTAAACCTACATAAAGATAGGGAGTTGTTTTTATTTTATAGATCCGTAGTATAAATTCATGAACCAAAAATGCATTAAAAGGCTGTACCACGAATGTACCAGCAGCTCAAAATTAATTTAGATCGTAAATTAAAAACACCATTAGCAGAACAAATACGCCTTGGAATTGAACAAGCCATTATTTCTGGAACGCTGCAACAAGGTGATCGTTTACCCTCATGGATCGATTTAGCTAGTCAACTCGGTGTATCTAGAGGTACTGTAAAAGTTGCATATGAAAGACTTGCAGATGGTCAATTTATCATTGCGTCTAGATCACAAGGTACACGGGTTGCCTACCAAGCAGTTAAGCCAATCTCTACTCAAGAAGCTCATAAAAATAGTTCATTTACACAGATGTATTTAGATATGACATCTATACATGGCATTTTTCAGTTAGGTGTTCCTTCAAAAGAAATCTTTCCTGCAAAGTTATTTTCAAAAATTAGATCAAGTTCTGTGCGTAATGAGTCAAGTGGGTGGCCAAGCTATCCTGACGCTCGGGGTGAATATGGTCTTCGCCGAGAAATTGCTGCTTATTTAGCTTTATCGAGAGGAATTCAATGTACTCCTGACCAAGTATTTATTACTTCTGGTTTCTCTGGTGGGTTGGGTCTTACATTACATGTTCTGGGATTAAGTGGGGAAAAGGCATGGGTTGAAGATCCGGGTTTCCCTTTTTCCAAACATGCACTTGAGGTTGGAAGAATGCAAACATGTCCAATTCCCGTTGATAAAGATGGTATAGATGTTGAGTTTGCAATAAAAAATGTACCGGATGCATCCCTTGCATTAGTCACGCCGGGACAGCAGGCACCCTTAGGAATGTCTCTTTCTTTGGCCAGACGATTGAAGTTACTTGATTGGGCTAACCAGAATGGAAGCTGGATTATTGAAGATGATTATTTAGGAGAATTACAATTAGATGGCCGAGCAGCACCTGCCTTATTTTCATTAGATACTGCTGGAAGAGTTATTCATTTAGGAAGCTTTAGCAAAACGATCAGCCCCAAATTGCGAATTGGATTTGCAGTGGTGCCTTTTCACATGATTAATCATTTTGCAGAAACGACAGCAACATTAGCACCAGCTCCGTCTCCATCTTTACAACTTTCAATTCAAGAGTTTATGCATGAGGGACATTTTTTAAGACATTTAAGACGAACAAAAAGAACTTATAATGCTCAGCACGATGAATTAATAAAGTGCTTAAAAAGCTTTAATTTGCAAACATATACGACTGGCTTATCAGTTCTCATTAATTTGCCGTCCTCGTTATCTGATCAAAAAATTGCTAATGAAGCATTAGCTTTCAATCTGGCTCCCTCTCCATTATCACTCTGGTATCAAGACCCTAAAAATGCTGTTTCAGGTTTAATGCTAGGGGTTGCAACATCGCCCATATCAAAGGTAAATCAGTCCTGTGAAAAGTTAGTGGAAATCATCGAACAACATAAAGTTCAGTCATAAAAATCTTTAGACTTTGGCTGTACAGTTAATATGGCTTTTTACACTAATTTTTATTCGTATTAATTCGCACTTAATATTATCCATCTCATAGTTTTATTTGGAAAAATGGGCTTCTAACTTTTTTATTTTAATCAAGAATTTTTACTTTTTATCATAATACTTTTTGTACCAAATGGTTTACAATTAGGACTAATATCATTGGTTTTCAAATAGATTTTTTTACCCACTACTAAAAAAGCCTTATTAATCAATTTAAATGTAAATAAGCCATTAGCAGAGGAACTAAATGGATTATCATCAAGAGTTAATTGAAAATGGTTTATCAGCTACCTCTTCGCGTGTTGCTATTTTCCGTTTTTTACATGAGAACGATAAAGGAATAACTGCAGAAGAAATATATCTGTTATCCCAAAAGAAAAACCTAAAAATTAGTCTAGCCACTACATATCGTACTTTAGCGGAACTTGAACATAGAAAATTAATTAAAAGAGTTGTTTTGGGTAAAAGTAATAGAGGAATTTATAGACCAGCCACTAATAAAATTAGTTTAAATCTAATTAATACAAAAACCGGGAAATCTCATCCTTTTGAATATGATGAAAAAGTAGAAGAACTATTAGAATGTTTATTGAAAAAAATTGATGAAAAAGCATTAAATATTGAAGTAAATGTCTATAAGTAGCGTATTAAATAATTTACGCTACTTAATTACTTTTGTTATTACTTAAACCTCAGCCCACTTACGAATTAAGTTGTGATAAGTATTTGTTAAGTTCAAGACTTCTTTGTGATCGTCACCTAATTGCATACGTAAGTTTTGAATAGTTTGATCTAGGTTAAATAACATATGGCGCTCTGCGTCATCACGAATCATACTCTGTACCCAGAAAAAAGATGCTATACGACAGCCTGAAGTAATAGCAGTCACTTCATGTAGACTAGTAGATGGATACAAAATCATATCACCAGCAGGCAATTTAATTTCGTGATATCCGTAAGTATCTTCAACTACGAGTTCCCCTCCTTCATACTCTTCTGGCTCGCTTAAAAAAACCGTACAAGATAAATCTGTTCTTAAACGCTGATTACTACCACGTATTAGCCGTATTGAATTATCTACATGAAAGCCGAAAGACTCATGATTTTCATAGCGATTAAATAAAGGCGGTATGATATTCAGTGGAATTGCAGCAGATAGGAATAATGGATGTTTTCCTAAAGCATCAAGAATAATATTACTCAGTTGATGGGTTAGAGGATGATCTTCGGACAATTGTTGATTATGTTTTACTGTAGCTGAAAGTGTACCAGCAGTGACTTTCCCATTAACCCACTCTACCTTGTCCATTTCTTGACGGAAAAACTGGACTTGCTCTTTACTAAGTACATTAGGAATATGGTGAATCACGGCGATACCTTTAAAAATAGCTTTAATTAATAAAATAGCCTCAAATTGAGGCTATTTTAGATTACTTTTTTAGACTAATAAATTTTTAAACTTATTAGTATTTAAAGTTAACTGATAATACTGCACTACGTCCTTCTGCTTCAGTTGCATAGTGTGAAGCATACGCTTTAGTAAAGTAACGCTTATCAGAAAGGTTATTTAAGTTCAGTTGCAAATTAACATTCTTGTTAACGTCATAACGAGCCATTGCGTCATAGCGAACATATGATGGAACCCATTTTGTATTAGCTGCATCACCATATACTTTGTCAGCATAGAAAGCGCCAGCACCCACAGTAACTTGTGGCAATACTTTATATGTAGTCCATAAAGTTGCTGAGTTTTTAGGTACGTTTGGAAGTTGCTTACCTTTAGCTGCATTTTCAGGAGTACATACACCAGCACGACTACAACTTGGTCCTGGATCAGTATTTTCACTATCTAAGTAGGTGTAGCCTGCACTCATAGCCCATTTATCAGTGATATTACCATTTGCTGAAAGTTCAATACCATCAACTTTACTGTCACCGCCATTTGTATAAGTACTTGAGTCTACTTGGATACGTGTATTTTGTTTCTCTGTACGGAAAATGGCAGCAGTCAAATTAAGTTTTTCGTTTAAAACATTCCACTTTGTACCAAGTTCAATGGTTTGGCTTTCTTCTGGTTTAAGGTCCATATAAGCTTGACCAATAGACTCAGACCCATCACCACCATCTACACCTACAGGGTTTGCTGAAGTTGCATAACTCGCATAGATACTGCCGTTTTCAGTAGGTTTAAAGGTGATGCCAGCATTGTAAGTAACAAAATCTTTATTACTTTCAATTTTTGCGCCAGTCGCATTTGTTACTTGCTCTGTATCAAACTTATCCCAACGAAGGCCTAGATCCAATAACCATTGAGGATTAAATTCAATATTATCTAATAGATAAACCCCAGTCGTTTTTGTTTTAGTTGTAGTCGTTGCTTTATTCGCGATACGGTCCCCTAGCCATACATCTTTAGAATTAGGGTTTGTTAATGAAGTACACCAAGCATCGTTTATAGCACAATCACTATTAAAACCACCTGTTGTAGAACCCGCATAACCTGGGTATGTAGTTGAATAACTACCTTTATCTGACTCTTGATCGCTGTATTCTGCACCAACATTGAAACTATGCTTGATAGCTCCAGTATTAAACTTACCTCTTAAAGATAATTGATCGGTAAAGATATCAGTATCTGTAATTCGAGAGTTAATACGACGCCAAACTTTGCCGTTTGCTACATTACCTTTTGAATCATCTGGTTGAGTCCAAAGATAATCATTTTTTGATTTACTGTAGAGCAAAGTATTACTAAGCGTAAGATTTTCATTTAAATCATGTTCTACTTTAAAAGTACCAATATGATTTTCTTGTTTTTGGAAATCACGACCTTTTAAGCCATAGTAAATGCCTTGTTTGACATCAACAGGTTTACCAACAGTAGCCTTCTTAGTTGTATCGTAATTATATGGAACACCTGAATCCGGAGTGTCGTCAGATCTTAAATAGTAATAACTTAAAGTTGCACGTGTTGGTGTATCTAATCCAAATGTAATGCTAGGCGCGATACCTACACGCTTGTATTCAGCACCATCACTTTGACCCGCTTTTTCATTTTTGTGCCCCATTAAGACAACGCGAGCAGCCGTACCATTACCAAAGTCTTTATTACCATCTAAGGTAATACGTTGGTAGTTATCCGTACCTGCTTGAACAGAGCCCTCTAAAGAGTCTCCTTTTTTAGCCACCTTAGAAATCATGTTGATGCTACCACCAACAGAACCTGCACCACCCATAGAAGAAGCAGAACCTTTAGTCACTTCAACTTGCTCAATAGCAAACATTTCACGGTTTTGTGATGATGAGTTACGAATACCATCAACATACATTGAACTTTCTGAGTTGTAACCACGAATAAATGGTCGATCTCCATTCGGGTTACCGCCTTCACCTGCACCTAAGGTAATTCCTGGCACAGTACGAAGTGCATCACTTAATGTATTTACTTTCGTATCTTCAATAAGTTGTTTTGAAATTACTGAAACTGATTTTGGAGTATTTAATAGAGGTGCTACGAATTTAGAATTAGCAGATTGATCAACTTTAAGGCTTTGTGCAACTTCTGCGTCTGCTTGAACATGAATTAATGGAAGTGGTACAGAATTTTCCTGAGCAGCCATTGCTGTTGTAGCTACAATTGATAATGAAGAGGCTATTGCTGATTTAGCAATCTTCTTGCGAGACTTAATAAATTCCATATGTATTTTGTGTGTTCATGTAAATATTAGCGCGAATAATAATGATTATTGATTAATAAAACAATAATTTAATATAAAAATCCTATAACAAATGTTCAATAAAAATTAATAATTTATTGATTTTTATTAAAAAGATTTATTAAATTATTCTTCTTTTTCACACAAATGTCTTTTAAAGTCAACTTATTACCGACTTATCCGTATCAAGATAGCAACAACCAACTTTTGTGTACCTTAGTATGTTTATACTTCTTGTGTCTTTAAAGAGAAGTTGTACACTGCTCTACACATGAAAATTTCCCTTTATTAACATCCGTTGTCTAGTTAGATCTTTATTATTTATACCTAAATGATAGCCAGCGATTTGAAATTTCTAATAATTCTAATTTTTTAGAAATTGTTTAAAATTCCGAGAAAAAACATAAACCAATTTATAAAATTTTGTTACTTTTTCGCTATAATGATTATAATTATCGTTTAGGATTTCGATACATCAACATGGACCGCTCAACCTCTCTTTCACTCCCAAATTTCAAGTTCAAAGTTTCTACGTTAAGCTATGCAATTGGACTGGCTTGTACTTATTTAGCACTTCCTGCACATGCCGAAGATACAACGGCCAGTGCATTACCGACCATCACCATTAAGGCACAAGGTAACTGGTTAGAAGAAGCAAATGCTGAAACTGTTCACAAACATGCTGGCGCTCGAACTATTATTGACCGTAAGCGTTTAGAAGAAACAGCGGCAACCTCAATTCGAGAAGCTTTAAAACAAGTTCCCGGAGTTCAGGCGCAAGACAGTAGTGGAACAGGTGGTAGTGATGTGTCTCTCAATATTGGGGTTCGTGGTTTAGCATCTCGCCTGTCACCTCGCTCAACTGTTCTTGTTGATGGTGTTCCGCTTTCATTTGCACCTTATGGCCAGCCACAATTATCTTTAGCACCTGTTTCAATTGGTAATATTGAGTCAGTCGACGTAGTACGTGGTGCAGGATCTGTCCGTTTTGGGCCTCAAAACGTAGGCGGAATTATTAACTTTGCAACCCGATCAATTCCGCAAGATTTTAGTGGAACTGTTAGCCTAACTTCAGAATATGCATCTGGTACTGACCAAGTAAAGTTCAGCCCTAATCTATTTGTGGGTGGAACTTTAGATAACGGATTAGGCCTTGCTCTCTTGTATTCAGGGACTAAAGGAAACAATTATCGAGAAGCAAATAACAAGATTGATATCGATGATGTAATGTTAAAGTCTGCTTATCAATTTAATGATAAAGATTCAGTTGCTTTAAATCTGCATCATTATGAAGGTCGAGGCGAAATGCCAGAGGGTTTAACTCAGGCCCAATACGCAGAAAATCCTTATCAATCTTCTGGTGAAAAAAACTATTTTGCAGGTCGACGTACTGATGTCTCTTTACGTTATAACCATAAAGATGAGAAAAATAACTTCGAAGTTCTGAGCTATTACATCGACTCTTTCCGCACAAGTAATCTTGAGACCGTGTTAGCGAGTGGTGATAAGCGTCTCGACTCTGCTCCACGCGATTACAAAGTCTATGCGATTGAACCGCGTTACTCTCGTATTTACCAACTAGGTAATACGCAAAATGAAGTGACAGTAGGCTATCGCTACTTAAAAGAAGAAAGTTCTGAGTTTGCTGGTCGTACTGCATCTTATGCAGCAGATTCATCAGCTCCAGATTTTGCTCCACGTAGCAGTAGCGAAGGTGGTACAAAAGCGCATGCGGTATATATCGACAACCGTATGGAATTGGGCCGTTGGACCATCACACCGGGCGTTCGATTCGAATCAATTGAAACCTATAATAACTTCACAGGTTATAACAAAGGACAACCTAATACTGTTTATCCAAGAATTGATTCAGACGAATTTTTGCCAAGTTTATCTGTGATGTACTCGGCAAATGAAAATTGGAATATATTTGCAAACGCCGGTGTATCTTTTGGTCCACAGCAATACAGCCAATTAGCACGTCTTGAAGGAACAACCGCAACGGCTACAACCGAAGGCTTACATCCTGAAAAATCGAATAACTATGAAATCGGAACCAAATATCTAGGCAATGGTTTAAATGCTGAATTTACAGTGTTCTATCTAGACTTTGATAAAGAGCTTTCTCTAGTACGTGATGCTGGTAATAACGGGATCTGGACAGACTTAGGGGCAACCAGCCATAAAGGTATCGAAACGGGTATTAGCTATGATTTCGGTCAATTAACAGATGCATTAGAGGGCTTAAAAGTATATGGCAACTATACTTTCACCAAAGCAGTAGCTGAAGCTGGTCAGTTTAAAGATAAAGACCTACCATTTTACTCGCGTCATGTCGGTAATGTTGGGTTAGGTTATACCGTGGATAAATGGTCTTTAAACGCTGACATGTTTGCGCAGTCTAAGCAGCATTCACCAGATCTTCCTGATAGCAATGTCTATCAAACAGAAGAAACTGCTGATGGTAAATATGGAGATATTCCAGGTTATACCACTTTTGCGCTACGTACCTCTTATGACTTAAGTTCACAAGTTAAAGGTTTAAAAATCGCTGGCGGCATCAAAAACGTCTTTGATAAGCAGTATTTTACTCGCTCAACAGACTCTACTGGCGGTAAGTATGTAGGCCTGCCGCGTACTTTCTATCTACAAACCTCTTTTGACTTTTAAAGCCTAATTAAATAAAAAGCCCTCTTCGGAGGGCTTTTCTTTAAGTATTAAAGTCTTCGCCAATTTAAGTAAGCATCGACATAAAATATTCTAATAACTTATCTCTTTCATCGATCTTATTCGCACTTAAAAGCTGAACCATTGCCCCATCAATCACAAACAAAAACATGTAAGCGTCTTCAAGTGTAGCGGTAACTTTTACGGTTAAAATCAGCTTATAAATTTCTTTAATGAACCAATCTCGATAGTCACTGACGATTTTGTAGGCTGCGGGATAAAGCTTTTCAATTTCAAAAATGGCTTTAAACTGCAAATGATAAAACCCTTCTAAATCAGCATGTAAAAAGAAAATTTTCTTTAACTTATCGAACACCATAAGTTCACGGTACGAATGGATAATTGAAAACACCTCGTCTTTTAACGCATCTTTTTGAAAAGTCAGACACATCTCAATAAGTTTTTCTTTAGATGAAAAGCAGTTATAAAAAGTGGCTTTGGGTATTTTAGCATCGCTAACAATTCGGTCTACACCGACATTATTAAAGCCATATTGATTAAATAAATTTCTTGCCGCGTGTAGCACTTGCAGTGCTTTAAATGATGCTTCTAAAGTTGGCATAGACATACCGTTTAAAATAATTTTTTGTTGTATATAAATGAGATAAAAATGCCGTCACTCTTAAATTGAGTGCTAAAAACAGGCACATCAAGACAGCACAAATCCTGCCTTACATATCTCAGGCTTTATTGTTGATATGATTTTTTAGTCGTAATGATCTAAAGGTTAAAACCTATAGTCGATTAAACTGTTTTAAATGCAAGTGAGGTATAGACGTAAAGACTTTGGCAAGGACTGCCAATGAGAGAGATGAAATAGTACGCATATGCGAACTCCTAGATGAAATAGAAGTTCTGCCAAATCACTGCTAAATGATTATGGTGGCAGAACGAAGAAGGGTTAGCAGACCAGTCATCTAGGAACCGGCACGCCCGAAGGCGTCCCTCCTCCGTCCTACCGCTACGAAGGGAGACGAACGAGTTCGACACCAAAAAATTACTTTTTTGATGTCCTAGATGAAAACGGTCTGCTAAAACCGACTGGCAATGTGGCCAGCAGGCAAAGAATAATCGGAGAGGTTTTGGGTGTCAATGTTCAAAAAGAAAGAATAAAAACATTTGATATAAAAAAGCTCTTTAAATAACAAGAGCTTTAAATATTGAAACTTACTTAGTCTCTTTAACATGAAATGAATGTATAAGCCGAGTTAAATTATTTTCTATATTCTGCCAATCAGCTAAATGCATATCACTGTAATGTGCGGTAATACTCAGCGGCAGTCCCTTCACATTAAAAGTATGACTACAATAGTATTGCTGATTTGGTTTAGCATAGTCCTCTAGAATAGCCTGTTCAGGATCTGGTTTACTTAATAAATAAGTTCGAGCAAAGGTACTACAACTAATATAAGAGACTATATTTCCATCAGCATCTTTTTTAAAATAAATCTTATAATGATTATAATCCTCTGTTACATCATCAGGATATTTCTTTCGCCAATCCTTATAAACAAGAACTTTATAGAACCCGCCTGGTAAATTAGGATCTAGTGATACCACTTCTGTTAAGCCTAATTCTGGAGCTGGTTTAGTTTGTATATATTTAATTAATTTTGGTGTTTCAAAATAATCCTTCGGATGAAACACTGAACTTAAATTTATACCCATTTTAATTTCTGCGGC
Source organism: Acinetobacter sp. IRS14 (assembly GCF_034650275.1). Lineage (NCBI taxonomy): Bacteria > Pseudomonadati > Pseudomonadota > Gammaproteobacteria > Moraxellales > Moraxellaceae > Acinetobacter > Acinetobacter sp. IRS14. Next base: position 5,635 of record NZ_JAOVFN010000020.1, on the reverse strand, counting down.
ACTAGCATTTATGTTCTTATATATCCAACTATTTAAGGAAAACCAAATTACATACTTATGAAACTCTTGCCAGTCCTTAGGTATTTCATACTCAGCTCTTATTGATTCAGGATTAAAAATATGTAAATTTTCTAATGTTTTTCCTTTGTAATCAGGTAAAAGAACTTGAAAAAGTTCAGTACATTGAAATCTATCACATAAGGGCTTATTACTCTCATATCGTTGCTTTTCTCTGAATTCAAGATCTTTCTTTCGTGAAGATTCAGAAATAGCAGTTGCATCCATAAGATAATTTGCTGGAATATCTAATGTGACTCCATTAGGATCAAATTCAGATGGCCAAATCTCTCTATACAATGGTGGATGTAAATAATATTCCCTAAATAAAATCTTTTCTTTGTAATTGTGGTATTTGCCATAACCAAAGAGTGCAACTAACAAAAGTATCAGTAAATACCTCTTCTTAAAAAGAAAAGATATTGAAGAGTTTTTTTTCATAAAAACTCTCCTGATAACAAATTCAATGCTTTAATTATCTTAAATAAATTCATTTTTTTAACTTAATTTTATTTAATGTCATACATAAAGCTTTTTTATCGGCCTCTTTAATTTGAGGGTGCTGTACAGACCACATGTAGCTACAGCTATGAGGTGCTTTGTTATTATTTTTCTTGAGTTCATAGGCAATATTTTTTAAAAGCTCAGTATTTAGCATACTAATTTTTAAACGTACTTCGGCTAAATCTTGTGGTTTCCAATTAGTTTCTGGACTCGACAACCAATCTGCACGATATCGATACTGAATTGCTTTGGCAACATTCATTTGAGTCACAATAAATGGCTTCACTGTTTCACTATTTAGGCCAAAAGAATCGGCTTCAGAAAGTGATTGATCAAGAACTTTCTTTTCTTGAGTTAAATCTTCAATCGGTAAATGTTGTTCTGCTTTATAACCTGCGACATCTTTCATATAAGATAAACGCTCGTTAATTAAACGAGCAGTTTGATCATATTGATATGCTTGCGCTAATGAAGAAACACACATGAAAGCTGCCAACGTACAAACCACTTTAACAGCTGGCTGAGCACTCTTAATTTTTGTCATGTAAATACCTATCGAAATTATTGTTCTGTCGTCATTCCAGATCAGTACTGTATTTTAACAACTTACGAAAGTAAAATTTCAAGATAGGCTGAGTTCTTGGCTCCATGCCGAATTAGGCTGCTGATAGATGTGTTGGCACACTTGCTTAACAGATGAAATAAAATGCTGGCTCTGTCCATCCCATTTTTCAACCATGCAATAGCTAATATGAATGCCTTTAGGATGAAACTCTCTTGCTAATGACTGCGCTAAAGCACGAATACCTGCAAACATGCTTTGGCTTAACACATCGTAATGGGTCGAGTTGTTAAATGGTGCGCCAAGAAAAATAACAGTGCCCCGCTGCTGCTTTAACATCGGCTTAATCACAGCTTGCGCTACACTTACTGCACTTAACCCTGTGGTCTGCCAATTGTGTTCAATCTCTTCTAAAGATAAAGCCTCAATATTTGGCGAAGATGAAAAATTCGGCTGAAACACACAGAGTTCAATTGTATGTCTTTGAGTGGAAATATAACGCACCAAGCTTTTTAAATGATCTGCATTTACTAAGTTCAAATGAACTGCTGTCACGCCATCGTTGATGGAGTGAACTTGGATTTTTTGTGCAGCTGAATCATGCACAACTTGATAAAGGTGTAATGGAAATTGTGCATTTTTATCTAGAATTACAAAATCACGCTCGATTAGGTGTAAATCATGACCAGCAACAACAACACAACCCTGCTTTTTTTGAAATCTCTGACATATTTTTTTTAGCATTTTAGTCTCTCTCAAAATTTTTCTTGGTAAGGGCGTAAATCGAGTTCATGTGTCCAAAGCTTCGGCGTTTGTTGGTAAAGCATCCAATAGTTTTCTGCAATTGCATCAATATTGAGGCCACCCGTGCCACGTGTAAGACGGGCTAACCGCCCCAGACCAAATAATGCTTTATTTACTCTATCGCCATCGACCATTCCATCAATAATCACATGAGCAATATGTATGCCTTGTGATTTATAAATTTGAGCTAGATTGAGTGCATAAGCCCGCAAAGCAGATTTACCCATAGTAAAAGCTGCGAAAAAAGGTTTCCCTCGCAAAGAAGCGCTCGCACCTGTAAAAATGAGCGTACCGTGGTTTTGATCTTTAAAGATTTTTAGACAACTTTGAGAAACTAAATAAGCTGATAAAAAAGTGGATTGCCACATTTGCGTAAAAAACGACAGCGGACTTCTTAAAAAGATTGAGGGAATATTTCCTCCCACATTATGAATAACAGCAGTAATACGCTCATTTTGACTAGTGATTGTGTCAAATAAAGCTTGTACTTGCTTTATATCTTCTGCATCTAGACGAAATGCGACAGCGTCCCCACCTTTCGAATGAATTTCGGCAGCAACTGCTTCAATTTTCTGGAAAGTGCGCCCAGCGACATAAACTTTTAAACCTTCTTTTGCAAAACGATGGCACACGGCTGCGCCAATACCTTGTAATGCACCAACGCCAATGACAACTGCACAATCTAATTTTTTATCTGGTGTTGCTAATGTCATGGTCATTTCATCCTGTTTGTTTTTTATACCATAAAGCAATAAACGGACGATCCAAAATTTCTTTACCAAATTTTTTGCTTGTGCGAACCACTTCACCAAGTTGAGCGACTACAGCAATGTCGGCAACTGTTTGAGAGTCTCCAACTAGCCATTCACTTTGCGATAAAACTTGTTCGATACGGTCGAGGTGTCTTCTAAACTCTGCTTCAACATTTTCAGCTTTCATTCGGCCTAAACCTTGAAAGAAAAGCTGTGTTTTTAACTCGGCTAAAATAAATCCTTTTACCATTGGTCTTTCATACGCTGGGCGGCCTATACTGCTAATGCGAATTGCTTCTTCTAGTGCATCTGGGTCATTTACGCGTAAATAGACTTCATAAAAATAGAGAGCTTCATCTGCCCAGTCTTCCCACAACTCTGCAAGTGCCTTTTGATTTGGATCTTCTGGATAAAGCCGTGGTGTATCTGGGTAAGTTTCTTCTAGGTAGCGAGCAATTCGGGTACTGTCTTGAATACGCTGTCCATTATGGTCAATTACAGGTACTTTACCTACTTTACTGAGCAAAGGGACCTTAGCTCCCAGAATGCCGTTATAGTTAACTGTGTCAAATGAGATTCCTTTAAACTTCAAAATTCTTGAAACTTTCTGACAAAATGGGGAAATTTCCCATTGATGCAAAATAATATCCGACATTTATTCACCTTTATTTTAATTGCTTGTTTTGCTCACTAGTTCTTTTTTAGAACTAATCAATAAATATACAGAATGTATTTTTAAGTCAAACTGTTTTTGAGGATGAATAAGTATTAAAAAGCTAAAATCAATTGATTTATATCGTTTTATGTTTAGCCATTTTTACTGAATGTAATTCAAATTACGCGGAACCATGCGACTAACATAGAAACGCGTATATTTGATAAATTAATAAGTCACTGTAACAACAACACTATCAGAATAGACACCAGGTTTAGTTGAAATGGAGGTACCTTGCGGAATTTTTCCATAAACTGGCGTGGTTTGGGCAGTGCCGGTGCCTGTACCTGACACCCCACCAGCTCCCCCAACATTGGTTACGCCTCCTGTGGCATCCCACACCGTACTATAGTTAGAATCTTTATATAACTGATAGGGAACATAATCATTATTGTCATGTTTCATACGCCTAAATCCTCCAGCAATACGGTTGTCTCCATCCCCTAAATAAATGCTATACGGCGTTCCATAATTACAGGTCGAATTTATAGCTCCTTGCGCTGTGTAATCACGATTAGCTGTACCACTATCATTAATATTGCCGAAATCTACAGTTGAGGTTGAATTTAATTGACACATACTTGGTACCACAAAGTTTGCTGTTAGTAATGTATCACCTGAATCCCAGCCACCAAGTAAATCACCACACGATAAACCCAAAAGATCCATATCCCAATACAACCGAACCGAAGCAGTATATGTTCCTTTAGGATAGGCAATGAGTGACCCCGTTCGAGCTGGTACTTTCACACTTACCGAGTAACTCACAATATTATTTGATGCGACTGTTGCTACTGGACCATACCACACATTGGAGGTTTGATTCGTGGTAGAAGACCCCGCTCCACCTACAGTTGCTGTGACGGTGTAAGGTAATGAAACATTGTTAATTGCATTTGTGGTTCCCGTAAATACGGTTTTCATACACATGAAATTAGAAATCTGAGGAAGTCCTAAATTCGTGCAAGTAATTGTGCCTGACAGGTTTACAGTTGCATCACTATTAATATTTGCTGCCGTGTAGGTAAAAGTACTATTAGTAGTTCCACTTACCGTACAAGCAGCATGTGCTGGACTAAAAAAAGCATAAGCGAGATAAAATAAGCAAATGCCTATAAGGTATTTTAAAGACAATGAAAATTTCTTATAGCTCTCTATTTGAGCCTTATTCATAATATTTAATGACATACATAAGGTCCCAATTTTTTAGTTGAGTACTGATTACTGTTATATGTGAAGTCAACTTGGCATGAACCATGATCCAGAAGATCGACTTCAAGCTTGTTTTGTTTTAATAGGTTTTGAATAAATACTTCACCGTCGTAGCCAACTACACCCTCTTGCTGACCATTAATACGAACCGTATAACCCGGTAATAAAGGTGAATTATTCGCATCAACAAGTTTCACTAATCCAGAAATGACCTGATGAGCACCAAAGTCAATAAGACCACCTTGGCGATAACCTACAACTGTTTTTTGATCTGTAGATTTCACGCTCCAATTCAAAGGAAGATACGATGGATCTAAATAAATATGGTTTTCCTTATATGGCATGAGACTAGGAATCAGAAATCTTCCAGAATTATCGGTTACGCCTAAATTTACCCCGCCATTTATAATCTGACTTTGTGGTCCAGCATTGGTCACAACTGCATAGCCATCACCAATTTCATTGGCTGCAAAGACTCGCCCTGCTGCTGCAACCAATGATCCGGTCGCTGAAACTGCAACTTGGTCGTTATCTCCAATTCGATTGTATCTACCCGTCAGATAAGCTGCCCGAGCTCGGTAAGAGCCATAAATTGAAGCATTGTTTTGATTCGCATCCTGATCGCGCTCAACATAACCTCCCCATCCAAATGAGCCGATTTGAGGTTCTGATAAACCGAATATTTCTTGACGGTAACTCAGCCTGCCAGCATCATTAGATACACTTGTAATCGCATTGACTCGAGTAGACGGTGTGTAGCGCAGCGCAAAGTAAATGCCATAGTCTTTTTGGTTTTCATAATCTTTATACGCTGATGCATAAAAGCCCCAGTTATTGTTCAGAGTTCCGCTTAAATTGGCAGATACTAATTTATTCGCGTTGTCGCTATATTTGATCTGGTTATAACCCAGATAGGCGCTATAACCTTCGTAAAAGTTATAGCTCATTCCTGCCCTAAAAATCTCATCTGCCAGCGCACTGTAGCTCAGGTAGTTCTGCGGCTCAGAAGTCATCTGGTTATCTTTTAAA
>NZ_JAOVFN010000019.1:0-75956 GCF_034650275.1 Acinetobacter sp. IRS14 | reverse complement strand
GCCAGCGTTGCACATGAACCGAGGTTGGTTGTAAGCGGCGCTCTGCCTTGACTTGAGTAATGGTATCAAACTGTTCTGTGGCACTGCTGCGTTGGTAGCGTAGGCTACGGCGTTCAAGCGCCTGATAATTCTGATTTTCATCAATCAAACGTAGTACTTGTGGCTGAATGGATGCATTCGGATCAGCAACAAAAAGTTGCGACTCATCGACCAGCCAGTTGATGCCTTCGCTACGCCACAAACGGGTTAAGAATTCATAATCACTTTCGTTTGACTGCATCACAAATGGACGCACATCGTAATCTTTGGTTAAGCCAGCCGTATCTAGTGTTAGACTTGAAGCAAATAACGGACTTTTCCCCTGCCATTCTTTAAACAAAATTTCGCTAATATCCCGTACGCTTTTGTTCATAAACACGCGGCTATTACGGCGTTTATGCCAGAGTGCAGTTGGGTCTTTTAAGGTGAGGTTATAAATGGTGAGTGAGCCGTCGCTTTGCCCTTGGCTCGCTTCGGTAATAATGCCTGTTATTCTAAAAAACTGGCCTGTGTCCGTCACCTGATCGATAGCAACCTGACAGCCAATAAATTGTTTTAATGCAATATGGGCGTTTGTCGACAGACACAGTAATTCAGCAACGCTGCCTTGGTTGAGCGTATGCTCGCCTTCAATACGTTGTAAGAAGACTTGCTGATTTAAAGACTGATTTGAGAATTGGATATGAACAGCGCGATTTTGTGAAACAAGGCCTAAACGCTCCAATATACTCGACACACTCATCTGCATTTTTATTATCAATCAAACTTATATTTAGGCCGCATTTTAATTAAAAAAAGACTAATCTGTCTATCTATACTCATTTTCAAAATGTAACTGGTCTAAATATGCTGTTTTAGGTTAACTTCTTATTAGATGGGTATTTAAAAAGTAAAATCAGATCATTTTAAAGTGATATAAACCACCCAGATATATTTAAAATTTTTCTTTTACATTCAAATAGATATTAAAGAAAATAATTTTTCAAATTAATAAAATTCAGGATGAGATATGAAAATAAAAAAGTCTGCTTTTTATATATTTACGGTGATTTTTTTACTTCATTCTCCTGCATTTGCTGAACCGAGTGTGGCCGATATTCAATATCGTGCAGAACAAGGGCAAGCTGTTGCTCAATATCATTTAGGGATGATGCTTTTAAGCGGCGAACAAGGTGTGGTTAAAAATTATGAACAAGCGTTTAAATGGTTAACCGCGGCTGACCAAAATGGAAGCGTGGGGGCAAAATATAGTTTAGGAATGCTGTATTACACAGGCACGGGTGTTGAAAAAGATGCCAAGCGCGCTTTTGATTATTTCACCAAGGCTGCGGCCAAGGGTCATGCGAAAGCGCAATATAACTTAGGGGTGTTATATGACAGAGGTGAAGGAACTGCGCAAAATTATGTGCAGGCGTTTGAATGGTTTAGTCGTGCTGCCGAACAAGGCTACTCACCCGCAGAATATAATTTAGCTCATCTATATAAAAAAGGTCACGGCGTCACCCCAAGTGATGAACAAGCACTTAAGTGGTACACCAAAGCGGCTGAGCACAATGAAAGCGATGCTCAGTACAACTTGGCCCAAATGTATTTAAATGGTGAAGGCACGCCGAAAAACCTACAACTGGCAAAGAAATGGTTTCAGCAAGCTGCCGATGCAGGCGATATAGATGCCAAAGAAATGCTTAAAAGTTTAGAATAAGACAACCATCTTTATAATATTTTATTTATAAGATGATGAATCTCTATTATTAACAACATTACACTTACAACTCATTTTATTATTTATTTTTTCTAATTAAATATAAATATTAATTCTATTATTTTAAAAATACATTTAGTTTTATTATTAAATCAAAAATATTTTAAATATTAAATTGACGTAATTAAAATCACCGATTATTATCTCGTTGCTGGCCTACATTGCCAGACGGTTTTGACAGACCGTAACTCGTAGCGGGTTATAGTTCTACTATAATTCGTTAGACCCTTGCGTCCCCTTTTCTTTGCGGTAGGACGGGAGGGGGACGCCCCGTGCGTGCTGGTTCTACGAGTCCAGTCTGTCAACCCCCTTTCGTTCTACCACCATAAATTAATTCGCGGTAATCTGGTGGTAGGACTCCATTTTTTAAGGAGTTGACCATGACATTTTTCAAACTTATTTCCTCTTTAGATTAATTATTTTATTTATTTAAAATTTAGGTTTTCACGCCTTATTTTTTTAAATTTATAAATTATTTTTATTTTAAAAATTTAATTATTTTATTTTCCTATATTTATGGGATGATTAATTATTATCTAAAAATTTATTTAAAACCCTAAGCCTAACTATATTTTCATTCTACTCATAGATATAAATCATTATGAGAATAATATGACAATTTATAAATCTATTTTGGCTTTAAGTTTCGTTCTAGGTAGCTACGGTTTTTCAGTTTGCAAAGTCCTGTTCTCCCACAGGACTTTGCCCCTACTTTCTTTAACGTCATGCAACGGTGTGACAAAAGTAGTCTGGGTTAAGCATTTGGCTTAGCTCCTCTATCTCTGTGTTGCAATGGTTTATTACTTTAAATCAGCGCAAAAGATTAAAGTCTGTTGTGACACAGAGGCCTAAAGAAGAATATTTTTAAGAAATTTGAATTCTTATAGTTTAGATATTTCTATACTCAGCTCGTTTTTAACGATAAAGTCATGTTTAATAAGTAGTATTTTTATCATTAATATCATAGAGCTAATAAAAATGAGCTTTTATACAGAACTACAAGTCCGTTATACAGATTTTGACACTATTGATTTATCTACTGAAAAGCAAAAAATTCTAGAAATATTAACGGAGGATTCAATCCACGAAGATGTTTATGGTGATTTAGTACATGCCTTTTCTGATGGTCAGGCAGGCCTTAATGTCGATCCAGTTTATTGCTTACAACTCATAGAAAAAATTACCGCTCTATTTCCAAATGCAAATTTTGAATGCCGAGGATTAGGAGAAGAGTACTTCTATACGTGGATCCTCTGTGTTGAAAATGGCCAGATTATTTTTAGCAGCAAGCCTTGGGAAACTGAAAATCCGTTTATATAAGGATAACCATACCCATTTTTGTACGCTTTAACCTACAAACTTTTAGGGATTTTGCGGATTGGCGACATCCCTCTTTTTTCCTATGATGAGTTCATACAGGAACAGGATGTTCCAGAACACAAAACAACAATAATAGGTTCATGCACTAGGAGCGTGAGATACGACAGGAGTCATATCTAGCAACCAAATACGAAAAAGCCCGACAGGATGTCGGGCTTTTTTTATATTCTTATTTTTCTGCTAAATAACTTCTTACACGTGCATCATTGAGTAAAGTCATTACCCCTTCTGCAATACATCCATTTAAATCTTGTACTAACACACCACTCGTATGAGCAACGGTAAATGGAATAGTTTGTCCATTTCCTAAAGTCGCTTCGAATTTAATTTTACTGCGCCAGAAAAGCAGATTGGTGTAGGTACTACGTAATGAATTTACTTTAATCGCAATCGATTTCGATCCACTACCATCAACAGGTTGACCGTTTTTCAATAGTTCCTTTTGAGTCTGTTGTACCATCGTTTCTGTAATAGCCTTGATGCTAGAGTCCAGTTTTGTGCCCATATAAGAATATACAATCACTCGTTCATCTGAAGTTTGAGCATTGGTCACATCAGCCTTGCCAATGACCTTCACAGGTTGAATTAAACCTGCGCGTAGAGGGTACTCTGTACTTACGTAAGGCATCGTCCCACAAGCAGTTAATATAAGAGAGCAAATTGAAATAATGAATAAGTTACGCATTGATATTTTCCAAGAAATCTATTGTGATTTATATTTAAGTCTAAGCGCCGCGTATCTTAATGTAAGTTAAAGAGAATTTGATGACAAAAAAAATAATTTTAAAAAAATATAATATATATAGTCATTTTTTATAATTAATTAACTATGCGTAAATAAATAAAAACCCCACTCTAAAGCGGGGCTTTTAAAACAATATCAATTATTTTTAACTCAATATTAAGCCACTTGGCCTTCTAAAAAATCTTGTGCAAAACGCTGTAATACACCGCCCGCTTCATATACAGAAACTTCTTCTTCTGTATCTAGACGGCAAGTCACAGGCACTTCAAGAATCTCTTCTTTACCATCCGCTGTAGCACGTTCAATCACTAAAGTTAAAGTCGAACGCGGTGCAATATTACCAATCACGCTATAAAGCTCTGTACCATCTAGCTTTAAAGTCTTACGGTTTACACCCGGTTTAAACTCAAGTGGTAACACACCCATACCCACCAAGTTAGTACGGTGAATACGCTCAAAACCTTCTGCCACAATCGCTTCAACACCTGCAAGGCGTACACCTTTTGCAGCCCAGTCACGGCTTGAACCCTGACCGTAGTCAGCACCCGCAACAATAATTAATGGCTGTTTACGGTTCATGTAGGTTTCAATTGCTTCCCACATACGCATCACTTCGCCTTCTGGCTCTACACGCGCTTTTGAACCTTGCTTAATGGTGCCGTCTGAGCGAACTACCATTTCGTTATAAAGTTTCGGGTTGGCAAATGTTGCACGCTGTGCAGTCAAGTGGTCACCACGGTGCGTTGCATATGAGTTGAAGTCTTCTTCTGGTAGGCCCATTTTATGAAGATATTCACCCGCAGCCGAGTCCATCAAAATCGCATTTGAAGGCGACAAATGGTCGGTGGTGATGTTGTCACCCAAAATCGCAAGCGGACGCATATTCGCCAAAGTACGTGGTGCAGCCAACGCCCCTTCCCAATATGGTGGACGGCGGATGTAAGTACTTTGTGGACGCCAGTCATAAAGCGGACTTTCAGCTTCTACGTTTACGCCTAAGTCAAACATTGGAATGTAGACTTTACGGAACTGTTCAGGCTTCACAGCTTCTTTAACTAAGGCATCAATTTCAGCATCAGATGGCCAGATGTCTTTCAGGTAAATCGGGTTACCTTCTTTGTCATGACCTAACGCATCTTTTTCGATGTCAAAACGGATCGTGCCCGCAATTGCATAAGCTACGACAAGCGGTGGAGATGCCAAGAACGCTTGTTTTGCATATGGATGGATACGGCCATCGAAGTTACGGTTACCAGACAGTACTGCTGTTGCGTACAAGTCACGGTCAATAATTTCTTGCTGGATGACTGGATCTAACGCGCCCGACATACCGTTACACGTCGTACAAGCGTAAGCCACAATACCAAAACCAAGTTGTTCTAAGTCTTCTAGAACACCTGCTTCTTCAAGATAAAGTGCAGCCGCTTTTGAACCCGGTGCAAATGATGATTTCACCCAAGGTTTACGAACTAAACCTAGCTCATTTGCCTTACGAGCCAACAAACCTGCCGCCACGGTGTTACGTGGGTTAGAAGTATTGGTACATGAAGTAATGGCAGCAATAATGATTGCACCATCTGGCATTAAGCCGTCAGAACGGTTTTCAACAACACCAGCAATACCTTTTTCTTTTAGGTCCGCAGTTGAAACACGTGCATGTGGGTTTGATGGGCCAGCGATATTACGTGTTACTTTTGATAGGTCAAAACGAAGTACACGTGGGTACTCTGCTTTGGTCATATCAGATGCCCAAAGGCCGATTTCTTTTGCGTACTGTTCAACCAACGCCACTTGAGCATCTTCACGGCCTGTGAGGCGTAAGTAGTCGATTGTGTTTTGGTCGATGTAGAACATTGCAGCCGTAGCGCCATATTCTGGTGTCATGTTCGAAATGGTTGCGCGGTCACCTACAGACATGCTGTCAGCACCTTCACCAAAGAACTCAAGGTAAGCACCCACTACGCGCTCTTTACGCAAGAACTCTGTTAGAGCCAACACGATATCTGTTGCAGTAATGCCCGCCTGACGCTGACCTACAAACTCAACGCCAATAATGTCTGGCAGACGCATCCAAGATGCACGGCCCAACATTACATTTTCAGCTTCTAAACCACCCACACCCACAGAAATTACGCCCAAAGCGTCTGTATGTGGTGTATGTGAGTCTGTACCGACGCAAGTGTCTGGGAATGCTACGCCATCACGCGCCTGAATCACCGGAGACATTTTCTCTAGGTTAATCTGGTGCATAATGCCGTTCCCCGCAGGGATTACATCAACATTTTTAAATGCAGTTTTGGTCCACTCAATAAAGTGGAAACGGTCTTCGTTACGGCGGTCTTCAACAGCACGGTTTTTTGCAAAAGCGTCTGGGTCAGCACCACCGTATTCCACTGCTAAAGAGTGGTCGACAATGAGCTGTGTTGGCACAACTGGGTTGACTTTAGATGGGTCACCGCCTTTGTCGGCAATCGCATCACGTAAACCTGCAAGGTCAACCAAAGCTGTTTGACCTAGGATGTCATGACACACCACGCGCGCAGGATACCAAGGAAAGTCTAAGTCCTGACGGCGTTCAATCAACTGTGTTAAATAAGCTGTTAAGTTCTCGGCATCGGCACGGCGTACCAATTGCTCTGCGAGTACTTTTGAGGTGTAAGGCAGTTTTTCGTATGCGCCTGGCTGAATATCTTCAACGGCTTGACGCACGTCGTAATATTCAAGCTGGGTACCTGCCAGCGGTTTACGGTATTTTGTGTTCATTAACCACGCTCCGCCAATGGTTTAAATTCGAGATTTTCAGGGCCTGTGTAGTTCGCGCTTGGACGAATGATCTTGCCGTCTTGACGTTGTTCAATCACGTGTGCTGACCAGCCTGCTGTACGTGCAATCACGAACAATGGTGTGAACATTGCAGTTGGAACGCCCATTAAGTGATAACTCACCGCACTGAACCAGTCGAGGTTCGGGAACATGTTTTTCACTTCTTTCATCACTGCTTCTAAACGTTCAGCAATGAGGTACATTTTTGTGTTTTCTTGCGCTTCTGCTAAGTCGTGCGCCACTTTCTTGATCACTTCGTTACGTGGGTCAGAAACTGTATAGACAGGGTGACCAAAACCGATCACGACTTCTTTATTTTCAACACGCTTACGGATGTCAGCTTCTGCTTCGTCTGCGTTGTCGTAACGTTGTTGAATGACGAATGCAACTTCGTTTGCACCACCGTGCTTAGGTCCACGAAGTGCACCAATACCCCCTGTAATTGCCGAGTACATGTCAGAGCCTGTACCTGCAACCACGCGTGAGGTAAATGTAGATGCGTTGAACTCGTGCTCAGCATACAAAATAAGTGATGTATGCATTGCTTGAATCCATTCTTCAGATGGTTTTTCGCCATGAAGTAAGTGCAAGAAATGCGCTGCAATTGAGTCGTCATCTGTTTCAACTTCAATACGACGACCGTTATTGCTGAAGTGATACCAATAAAGCAGCATTGAGCCTAGGCTTGCCATTAATTTATCAGCAATGTCTTTTGCGCCCGCTTCATTGTGGTCTTCGTGTTCTGGTGTTAAACAACCTAGCACTGATACACCTGTACGCATCACATCCATTGGGTGTGCAGACGGAGGAAGTTGTTCAAGTGCAGTTTTAAGTGCTGCCGGTAAGCCACGAAGTGCTTTTAATTTTGCTTTATAGGCTTTGAGTTCAGCTTTGTTTGGTAATTTGCCATGTACGAGCAAGTGAGCAACTTCTTCAAACTGGCTACCTGCCGCAAGGTCAAGAATGTCATAGCCACGATAGTGCAAGTCGTTACCGCTACGTCCTACGGTACACAGTGCTGTGTTTCCTGCAACTTGTCCGCTAAGTGCAACTGATTTTTTTGGTTTGAAGCCTGTTGTTGTTTCATTTGAGCTCATAAGATTGTCCTTTCCTATCTATTTAAATTATTTGGGGAACACGGCATATGTACCGTGTTTTACTTCTTATTTCTTTTTAGCAAATGCGTTGTCTAAGTAGTCTTCAAACGCATAATAGTTGATGCGTTCATATAACTCTTTACGCGTTTGCATAATATCAACTACGTTCTTTTGCGTGCCTTCTTTACGTAAGGTTTCATAGACAGTTTCGGCTGCTTTGTTCATGGCACGGAAAGCAGAAAGCGGATAAAGCGCAAGGCTTACATCGGCAGATGCTAACTCTTCAGTGGTAAACAGTGGTGTGGAACCAAACTCGGTAATGTTTGCTAAAATCGGTGCGCCAGTCTTCTGAGCAAATTGCTTGTACATATCAAGCTCGGTAATTGCTTCAGGGAACAACATGTCTGCACCCGCTTCAATGTAGGCTCCCGCACGGTCAATTGCAGCTTGTAAACCATCTACGGCCAATGCATCGGTACGCGCCATAATCACGAAGCTGTCATCACCACGCGCATCAACGGCAGCTTTAATACGGTCAACCATTTCTTCTTGAGTCACAATGGCTTTGTTCGGACGGTGACCACAACGTTTTGCGCCCACTTGGTCTTCAATGTGCATTGCCGCAGCACCAAACTTGATCAGTGCTTTTGTAGTACGGGCAATGTTAAATGCAGAAGCACCAAAACCTGTGTCAGCATCGACCAATAATGGAAGATCACATACATCAGTAATACGGCGTACGTCTGTCAACACATCATCAAGGTTACTAATTCCCAAATCAGGTAAGCCTAAAGAACCAGCGGCTACACCACCACCTGATAAGTAAATCGCTTTATAACCTGCACGTTTTGCCAAAAGTGCATGATTGGCGTTAATGGTTCCAACCACTTGTAATGGCTTTTCTTGGGCTACTGCATCGCGAAATAGCTGACCTGCGGATTGTTTAGCCATTGTTATGTTCTCCTTGTGCTTGTAGCAGTGTTTGCTCAATAATTTTGTAAGAAGCATTGATATGTCGATGCATGAGCAGCTCGGCAAGTTCACCATCGCCTTCTGCAATTGCATCTAAAATACGGATATGTTCGTCCCAAGCCTTGCTCGGTCGATCGGGGGTGTTTGAAAACTGGATTCGGTACATACGGATGAGATGATAAAGCTCATCACACAGCATTTTTTCTAGGGTTTTATTGCCACTACTTTTGATAATGCAGTAGTGAAAATCATCCTGTCCTTCTTGCAAGTAATATCCTTTACCTGCTTTAAAGTTTTCATCTTCAGCGTGCATACGCAAAACATCACGTAGCGCCAAAATTTGCTTTTTATCAATATGCTGTGCAGCAAGTTTGCAAGCCAAACCTTCTAAAGACGCGCGAATCTGGTAAAGCTCTTTGAACTGTTGCAGTGAGAGCGAAACCACGCGCGCGCCCACATGTGCAGTACGCTCAACCAAACGTTGGCCTTCAAGGCGATGAATCGCTTCACGCAAAGGCCCACGACTAATGCCATAAGTACGTGCCAACTCAGGCTCAGAAATTTTGCTACCTGCCGGAATTTGACCCAAAACAATCGCCGTCTGTATTTGTTTAAATACATTCTCGGTCAGTGTTCTTCCCTGACTTTGTAGTGGCTCTGGTGCGAAGGTCAAATCTTGCATATTGTCGACAATTTTTAATCAATTATGAGTTTTATAGCGGTATGAATGAAAAAAATCAAGGTGATTGTTGACACTTTACAGAACGCATCAGGTCAATTTTTATCGTTTGACCTGTTATTTCACCTTATATTTATAGCATTACACCACTTACCAATTAGTACTTATAAAACAGTTATTTAATATTATTTTACCTATAAATTTATGGCACTTTTTTAGTTGCTTTTCGACCGCTAATCTTTTGTTTCAAACTTTAGTCTACAACCAATGTATTACAGCAAGATTGTAGACAATCTGCTTGAATGAAAGCATGAGTTATAAATTAGTATCTATTTACCGTAATTTCTTTTAAATCTTTTTATCATTTTCATCCAGAAAATATCGATATTAGTGAAATTATCAGGTGCTTCACGGTAGCTTTATTGATACATTATTGAACATCGACATAGTTGTGGCGTATTTTTCGAGACAGAAAAAACCCAGCACTATGCATATTGTTGAATGAAAGGACTTTTTTGATGTTTCAACATATCCCCCCATACGCAGGCGACCCAATTTTATCTTTAATGGAACAGTTCAACGCTGATACTCGTTCTGGAAAAGTGAACTTGAGTATTGGTCTTTACTATAACGAAGACAGTATTGTTCCTCAGTTAGAGACCATTATTGAAGCGCAAAAGCGTATCGAGCCTAAAAACGGTAAAACCAAACTTTATTTGCCAATGGAAGGCTTCAAACCTTACCGTGAAGCAATTCAAGCACTTTTATGTGGTGCAAACAGCCCAGCAGTTAAATCTGGCCGTGCTGTAACCATCCAAACGCTTGGTGGTTCAGGTGCATTGAAAGTTGGTGCAGACTTCTTAAAAACTTATTTCCCAAATTCTGACGTTTGGGTAAGCCAACCAACTTGGGATAACCACGTTGCGATTTTCAATGGCGCTGGTATCAAAACTCATTTCTATCCATATTTCGACAACGAAACACGTGGTGTAGATTTTGACGGCATGCTTTCTACACTTAAAACTTTGCCTGAGCAAAGCATTGTGTTATTGCACCCATGCTGCCACAACCCAACTGGTGCTGACTTAAACCCAGCGCAATGGGACCAAGTGATTGCAGTATTAAAAGACCGTAACCTTATTCCATTCCTAGACATCGCTTACCAAGGTTTTGGTGACGGTATGGAAGAAGATGCGTATGCAATCCGTGCTTTAGACCAAGCGGGTCTAAACTTCATTGTGAGCAACTCGTTCTCTAAAATCTTCTCTTTATATGGCGAGCGCGTTGGCGGCTTAACTTTCGTATGCGACGATGCAGAAGCTGCTCAGTGCACATTCGGTCAGTTAAAAGCGACTGTACGCCGTATTTACTCTAGCCCTCCTACAACAGGTGCTTGGTTAGTTGATGAAGTGTTAAATGACGCTGAACTTAACCAACAATGGCAAGGTGAAGTGAAAGAGATGCGTGAGCGTATTATTAAAATGCGTAGCATCTTGAAAGACGAACTTACTAAAGCATTACCAGACCGCGACTTTAGCTACCTTGTAAACCAAAAAGGTATGTTCAGCTACACAGGTCTAACTGCTGAACAAGTAGATATTTTGCGTGAAGAATATGCAATCTACTTAGTACGTAGTGGTCGTATTTGTGTTGCTGGTTTAAACATGAACAATGTTTACACTGTTGCTAAAGCAGTTGCAGAAGTGCTTGCTAAATCAACAGAAGCGGCATAATACATCTATTAAAAAAGGCGCTTCGGCGCCTTTTTTTATATCTCGATATTAAGATTTAGCTTTGCCCCAATATTTCAGTTTTGAGGTATGTCCAATACCCACATTAAAGCTATTGGTTGGGTCAAGTTTTTGATAGAAATTTGCTAATGCAGGTTTGGCAATGTAAAGATGCCCGACATTATGCTCTGCCGGATATTCAGCACGGCGTGCATCCAACAACTTCCACATTTGGTGTTCCATTTCTAATGGGTCATGACCCTTTTTAAGAATATAGTCCTGATGAAAAACATGACAAAAGAAATGCCCATAATAGAGTTTATGGAGGATGTTCTTTTCCATCTCGGCTGGCAGTTGCTCTACCCACTCACGGTCATTACGACGTAACGCAATATCAAGCGCCACAATATCTTCAACTTCACTACGATGCGTATCTCGATAACGAATTGCTGCCCCTGCAATCGCAAAACGGTGTAAGAAGGCTTTTCGTCCTTCGTCTTCGCTACATACGAAATAGCTACCTGACTGATGCACTGCAAAATATTCTTTTAAAAACTGCTCGGTCTGAGCTTTTGAATTATTTTCAACACGCAGCACTAAATGATGCTCGTAACGATCTCGATACTCGGTCATACGCTTAGGCAAATGACTCGGTAAAAAGAAGGTAATCGCCTGTAAAATATGATCCGTTAAACCTTTAATTTTAAATCGTTCTAAGAAACCATCGACTTTATCTTTCATCGCAAAAGCTTTGGGAACATTAGCTGTACCGAACTTTTCAATAAATAAGAATGTGTCTTTTCCGTACTTTTCACCAATCAAATAAGCATCTCGGTGAATATATTCACCTGCTATCGGCAAGCTTGGTAGTGAGGTTAATAAGTAACGACGAATGGCTGTTAAATCATCGGCATCATTAGTACCAATATAAAAGACATTGCTCTCTACTTTCTCATAAGTATCAAGGCGTACCGCAAATACGCAGACTTTACCTGCCGAACCAGAAGCCTCAAACAAACGTGACGGGTCTGCATTAAAACGAGCAGGCGTATCTTCATCAACTTGCGTCACATCATGCGCATAACGATGGTCCGATGCCTGCTTTTCGCCATCATCTAAAATATCTACGGCTTGGTATTTCTGCTTCTCTAAACGAGTTAAAATTTCTTCAGGAGTCGAGCCTAAATTCACCCCTAAATGATTAACCAGTTCTAATTGACCAGCAGCATTCACCTGAGCATATAACGCCAGTTCAGTATACGCAGGACCACGGCGTACCAAGGCACCACCAGAGTTATTACAGACGCCACCCAGTACCGATGCACCTATACAAGATGAACCAATTACCGAATGTGGCTCACGGTCATAACCTTTTAAAATTTGCTCTAAATTATCTAAGGTCGCACCCGGTAAACAAATCACTTGCTTACCGTCATGAATGACTTGAATGCCCTTTAATCTACGCGTACTCATGACCAAAACAGGACGATCATAATCATCGCCATACGGAGTTGAACCACCGGTCAATCCCGTATTGGCCGCCTGCATAATCACAATACAGTCTGCCTCAATTGCAGCTTGAAGTACCTGCCATTGCTCTAGCAATGTGCCCGGCACCACCACAGCAAGTACTTTCCCCTCACCAAAACGACGACCTTGGCGGTACTGACGTGTGCTTTGATCATCGGTCAAAACATGTGAACGCCCTACAATGTTTTGTAAACGTTCGATCACTGCTTGAGGAGAAAATGTTTGCATGATGGTTTCCTTTTGGTCATCCATTTATCAAATTAGACCAACACGACGGCAACTTACCGTTTGTAATTTATAATTTAATTAGCTCATTCTCTAATGTGAATCAGCCCTATATTTACTATCGCGGTTGGCGGCAGGGATGCCGCCGTTTCGATGCGGTAGCAAGGACGTACCGTCATCGAAACTAAAGTTTTTGGTTACTTTTTTAAAAAAGTAACGTGAATTAGCTACTTACATTGAACTTTTCCCGATAAGACTCCGTCGTGCCAATATCATTAAAGTTAATACGAAAATATTAGAGCTTCATCGCCTGTACTAAACAATCCGCATTAATATCCGAAATCGACTTAGCACCTGTGAGCGTCATCGCAACACGCATTTCCTTATCAATCAAATCAAGCAAGTTCGACACACCTTGCCCACCTGCTGCTGCCAAAGCATACACAAACGCACGGCCAAGTAATACAGTATCAGCACCGAGCGCCAACATACGCACCACATCAAGGCCATTACGAATGCCTGAGTCAGCCAAAATCGCCAAATCACCTTTCACTGCATCGGCAATTGCAGGTAATGCACGAGCAGACGACATCACGCCATCTAACTGACGACCACCGTGATTCGACACCACAATACCATCTGCACCAAAACGTACAGCATCTTTGGCATCTTCAGGGTCTAAAATACCCTTAATTACCATTGGGCCATCCCAAAACTCACGAATCCATTCAAGGTCTTTCCATGAAATGGATGGGTCGAAGTTCGAGCCTAACCAGCCAATATAATCTTCAAGCCCAGTTGGTTTACCTAAATATTTAGAGATATTACCCAAGTCATGCGGACGCCCCATTAAGCCGACATTCCACGACCAATGTGGATGGAACATAGACTGCATATAACGGCGCATCGCAGCATTTGGTCCGCTCATCCCCGAATGGGCATCACGGTAACGTGCACCTGGCACAGGCATATCTACAGTAAACACAAGTGTTGAACAGCCAGCTGCTTTTGCTCGTTCCAAAGCATTACGCATAAAACCACGGTCACGTAATACATAAAGCTGGAACCACATAGGACGATTAATTGCAGGTGCAACTTCTTCAATCGGACAGACCGAAACCGTTGAAAGCGTAAATGGAATGCCCTTTTTGTCGGCTGCCATCGCGGCCTGCACTTCACCACGGCGTGCATACATACCTGTTAAACCCACAGGTGCCAACGCAACCGGCATCGACAAGGTTTCGTTAAATAGTTTTGTCTCTAAACTTAACGCTGACATGTCATTGAGCACACGTTGACGCAAAGCAATTTCTGACAAATCTTGTACGTTATGCTTTAAGGTATATTCCGAATACGCCCCACCATCAATGTAATGAAATAAAAATGGAGGTAAGCGACGTTGTGCCGCAGCACGATAATCATTGCCAGAAGAAATAATCATTTTGAATCAACTCTATTTAAACGGTTTGCACGTTTCTGGCGAGCTTCATCTTCATCCAGAGAACGCACATGATTAATCACAAATTCAATATGACCGCAGACAGCTTGGCGTGCGGCCTCGGGATCTTTACGATCAATAGCATCCATCACCTGAAAATGCTGCTCGCTCAGCAAGTCACCATTTACGGGGTCGTTATAAACTTTCTTACGCCCTAACAAGACGTTGTATTGCAGCAAATCGAACAGACTACGCATCATTTGAATCAGCACCACATTGTGAGATGCTTCAGCAATTGCTAAGTGGAATTCAGCATCGGCTACTGCAGCCTGCGCCGAGTCACCTGCATTTTGATGGCGACTAATTTCATTAAAATAATGATGAATTTTGGCGCGATCTTCAGGCGTTGAGCGTAATGCGGCATACCATGCCGTGCCACCTTCAAGTAATAACCGTGCCTCTTGCACATCAAAACGATAGAGCGGATCTTCTTCAATCAGGTTACTAATCGGGTTCACAATCAGTTGTTGTGGCCACTGTTCAGGTAACTGCTGAATATAAGTCCCATCTCCGCGGCGGCTACTGAGCACACCTTGACTATTGAGCTGCTGAATCGCTTCACGCAAAGACGGACGAGAAACCCCTAAACTTGTTGCAAGCTGGCGTTCGGCAGGCAAACGGTCACCTTTTTTCATGTGACGTTCTTCAATTAATGCCTGCAATTTCATGACCACTTGATCGGAGATTCTCATCGCGTTTCCTTCACTGGAGTTATGGAATCATCCACGGAACCAGATAAGCCTGAACCGTAATAATGATGCCAACAAAGACAGTGAATATGATGCTATGTTTTACCGTGAAACGGAACAAGTCAGATTCTTTTCCAACTAAACCTACTGCGGCACACGCAATCGCAATTGATTGTGGAGAAATCATCTTACCTGTCACGCCACCACTGGTATTAGCAGCCACCAATAACACTTCCGGAATACCAATTTGCTGAGCCGTAGTCGCCTGTAGAGCCGAGAACAAAGCATTTGAAGAGGTATCTGAACCTGTAAGGAATACACCAAGCCAGCCCAAAAATGGCGAGAAGAAAGTAAACGCATGACCCGTATGCGATAGAGCTAAAGCTAAAGTTGCAGATAAACCTGAATAGTTCGCAATAAAAGCAAACGCCAACACCATACCAATCGAGTAAATCGGTGTTTTTAACTCATTGAGTGTTTCACCAAAAGTTGTTACGGCCTCACTTGCTTTCATTTTCAAGAAAATAGCAGTGATGATTGCAGCAATAAAAATTGCCGTACCTGTTGCAGAGAACCAGTCAAACTTATAAATCGCTTCGTATGGTTTCATCTCTGCCACAATCGGCGGCATTTTTTCGACCAATTTATGCAAATACGGTACTTCAAGTTTGAAAATCCAGTGCTCAAGAGCACCATCTTTTGCAAATAATGCTTTAAATGGCTTAACACTCCAGATGGTCACCATGACTGTTAAAATCGCAAATGGAGACCATGCCTTAGCAATTTTCCCAATACTGTAACGTTGAACCGTTGTAGGTTGCTGAATTAGAGTTTGGCCAGCTTCAGGTTCAAAGCGGAAAATATGTTTTGGTTTCCAGAAACGGAACAACACAGTCAAGCTGACCAATGAAGCAATTGCTGCGGTAATATCTGGTAATTCAGGGCCAATAAAGTTAGATGTAAGATATTGGGCAATCGCAAAAGCGCCACCACCAACCAATACAGCAGGCCAAGTTTCCTTAACACCACGCCAACCATCCATAATCGCCATGATCCAGAACAGTACGATCAGCGTTAAAAATGGCAACTGACGCCCCACCATCTGGCTAATTTCCATAGTGTCTACGCCTGACACCTGCCCCGCCACAATAATTGGAATACCCATCGCACCGAACGCAACTGGCGCAGTATTTACAATCAAACATAAACCAGCAGCATAAAGTGGCTTAAAGCCTAAACCAACAAGTAGTGCAGCCGTAATTGCGACAGGAGCACCAAATCCCGCCGCCCCTTCTAGGAATGTACCAAAGGCAAAACCAACGAGTAACATTTGCAGACGTTGGTCTTCAGTAATCGACAAAATGCTTGAGCGGATAACTTCAAACTGGCCTGTTTTTACCGAAATCTTGTATAGAAAAACTGCCCCGATAATGATCCATGAAATTGGCCATAGACCGTAGAAGAAACCATAAATGATCGATGCGAACGCCATTTGACCTGGCATTTGATAGAAAAAGAGAGCAATCAATAATGCAATAATGACTGTGCCCGTACCCGCGATACTGCCTTTTAAACGAAAAACTGCTAATGCCAAAAAGAAGAAAATAATCGGGATTAATGCAACCGCACTGGACAGCCAAATATTATTTAAAGGGTCATAAAGTTGTTGCCACATATTGAGCATTGTCATCTCCTTGAAATGCCGGGGCGAATTTTTGTACCTTAAATTCTTAAACATTTAACACAATTGGTATGACCAATTGAAAATTAAGTGCAAATGTTATTCCTTAAACCACAGATCGCATCATAAACACAGACATTAGTAAGATCAATCATTAAATAACCACTATAATTGGTATGACCAATAGTAGTTAGCAAAATCAAGCTATTTCGAACTTATGATTTTATTTATTAGACTAAAGTCGTAAAAAGTATTCTTATAAATTTAAATCTGAGCTACAGAAATGAAGTGTAAAACTTGAATATAAAAACTATAAACATAACCATTTATTAAGAAATGTATAATAATGCTCAAAACTTAAATCATTTGTATTGAACTGAATAATGACTACTTTAACGTGTTTTAAAGCTTATGATATCCGAGGCAAACTCGGCACCGAATTGAATGAAGAAATTGCCTATAAAATTGGCCGTGCTTACGGGCAAATCTATAAACCAAAGACTGTGGTTGTAGGTTGTGATATTCGTCTAAGCAGTGAGGCTTTAAAACAAGCGACCATCCGTGGTTTAAATGATGCGGGTGTAAATGTTCTTGATTTGGGCATGACGGGTACCGAAGAAGTTTACTTCGCTGCTTTCCACTTAGATGTGCAGGGTGGTATCGAAGTTACTGCTAGCCATAATCCAATGGACTATAACGGCATGAAATTAGTTCGAGAAAATGCTCGTCCAATTAGTGCAGATACTGGTTTAAAAGAAATTCAGGCTTTAGCAGAAACAAATAACTTTGAAGAAGTTAGTCAAAAAGGCACAACTCAAAGTTATAACATTTTACCTGAATTTGTTGATCACTTAATCACCTACATTGAACCTGCAAAAATCCACCCACTTAAGTTAGTGGTAAATGCTGGTAATGGGGCTGCGGGTCATGTGATTGATGCCATTGAAGAAAAATTTAAAGCGCTTAACGTACCAGTTGAATTTATTAAAATTCACCATGAAGCAGATGGTACTTTCCCAAACGGAATTCCTAACCCAATTTTAATTGAAAACCGTGACAGTACCCGTAATGCTGTAATTGAGCATAAAGCAGATATGGGAATTGCCTGGGACGGTGACTTTGACCGCTGTTTCTTATTTGATGAAAAGGGACAGTTCATTGAAGGCTACTATATTGTTGGTCTATTGGCTCAAGCTTTCTTGATTAAACAGTCAGGCGAAAAAATTGTGCATGACCCACGTTTAGTGTGGAACACGTTTGATATCGTGGATGAATATAAAGGTGTTGCTGTACAGTCAAAATCTGGTCATGCATTCATTAAAGACGTGATGCGTGAACACAATGCCGTATATGGCGGAGAAATGAGTGCACATCACTATTTCCGTGACTTTGCTTACTGCGACAGCGGTATGATTCCATGGTTACTCACCGTTGCCCTACTTTCTGAAACAGGACAATCACTTTCAACACTCGTTGAAAATATGATTACCAAGTTTCCTTGTAGTGGTGAAATCAACTTTAAAGTGGCTGACACACAAATCACCATTCAAAAGATTTTCGATTTTTATGCCGAGCAAAACCCAGAAATTGACCGTACCGATGGTGTAAGTCTAGACTTTGGTGCATGGCGCTTTAATGTCCGTGCTTCAAACACAGAGCCTTTACTACGCCTCAATATTGAAAGCCGTGCAGATCGCCAAGCCCAACCAATGCAACATTATGTAGATGAATTGACTGGGTTGATTCAGAACTAATTCATAATAAAAAAAGGAGCAATAAGCTCCTTTTTTTATTAGTATTTAATTATATCCATTAGGATTCTGCTTCTGCCAATTCCAACTATCTTTGAGCATATCTTCTAAGCCATATTGCGGTTGCCAACCTAACTCAGCAACTGCACGGCTATTGTCTGCAAAAGATGTTGCAACATCGCCAGCTCGACGTGCTACAAACTCAAAGGCTACGGGTATGCCATTAACTTGTTCAAAGGTATCTTTAACTTGCAAAACAGATGAACCATTACCTGTACCGATATTCCATGCTCGGCAACCTTTCGACTGTAAACGGTTATTTAAAGCACACAAATGTGCATTCGCTAAGTCAACCACATGAATATAGTCACGTACACCCGTACCATCTACCGTATCATAGTCATTACCATAAATAGATAATTTCTCACGGCGGCCAACAGCAACTTGAGTCACATAAGGCATTAAATTATTTGGAATACCTTGTGGATCTTCACCAATACGTCCACTCTTATGTGCACCTACTGGATTAAAATAACGAAGTAATGCGATTGACCACTCTGGATTAGAAGCCGACAACTTTTGCAATAATTGCTCAACAATCAACTTAGTGTAACCATAGTTATTACTCGGTATACCTGTTGGCATGTCTTCATTTAATGGCGATATATTAGCCTCGTCATATACTGTTGCAGAAGAGCTAAATACAAGTGTATCCACACCAGCCTTTTTCATCGAGTTAACCAGTTGAATACTACCCGCAATATTATTATCAAAATAAATCAGCGGTTTTTCTTGGCTTTCACCTACTGCTTTTAAACCTGCGAAATGAATAACAGCGTCAATTGAATGATTTTCGAAAACACGATCAAGTTCATCTGCATTACGAATATCACCCTGTATAAAAGTTAAACTTTTTTGAGCGATATCTTGAACTCTATTTAAAGACTCTTCTGAACTATTCGAAAGATTATCAAAAACGATAACTTCATGACCAGCCTGCAAAAGCTCAACACATGTGTGTGAACCAATATAACCTGCGCCACCAGTGACTAGAATTTTAGCCATCTACTTTTCCTAACAATATTTTAATTAATCCACGCGTTGAAGCATCAAGCGTTGAAAGGTCATTTTGAACACCGTTTAAAATCGGAAGTAACTGATCAGCAATCTGTTTACCTTTCTCAACTCCCCACTGATCAAATGGATTAATATTCCAGATCACAGACTGCACAAAGACTTTATGCTCATATAAAGCAATCAACATTCCTAAACTATAGGGATTTAATTCTTTCAATAATAATGTAGAACTGGGTTGATTGCCTTCATATTGCTTATAAATTGGTAAATTCTCTAATTCAGTGGGGTCTAGAGCTTCATTACCAAAGGCTAATAATCTTGATTGTGCTAAACAATTTGACAGTGCAAGATGATGTTGTTCAACGAGAGCTTCTGCATTTTCAACATAGGTAAAATGATCTGCGTTATAACGTTGAATTGGCGCAATAAAATCACAGCTTACTGCTTGAGAACCTTGATGTAACAACTGATAGAAAGCATGCTGTGCATTAGGTCCAACTTCGCCCCATATAATAGGGCAGGTATCAAGCTCAACTTTTAAACCATTACGTTGCACCGACTTACCGTTAGACTCCATTTCTAGTTGTTGCAAATAAGCTGCAAAATATTTTAATCGCCCATCATAGGGTAATACTGCATGGGTCTGAATATTTAAAAAGTTATTATTCCAGATTCCTAATAATGCCATCAAAACCGGAATGTTTTGATCAAAACTCGTATTTTGAAAATGCTCATCGACGGCATGAGCTCCTGCTAAAAGTTGCTGGAAGCCTTCCACACCAATCGTCAAAGCAATAGGTAAACCGATACAAGACCATAGAGAATAACGCCCACCTACCCAGTCCCACAGTAGTAACTGGTTTTCAGGCGCGATTCCCCATTCAGACATTTTGTCAGATTTTGTAGATACACCAATAAAGTGACTTTTTAATACACGAGCATGTGTTCCTAATGCCTTTTCAAGCCACTGACGAACTGTTTGTGCATTTGATAAGGTATCAATCGTACCAAAAGATTTAGATGAAATAATAAATAATGTTGTTTCTGGACGAAGTTGATGGAGTAACTCAGATAACTGACTACCATCCATAGTCGAAACAAAGTGAATATTTAAAGGTTTAGCCGTTTTTACCTTAAAATCAGATAAAGCATGCGTGACCATTTGTGGTCCTAAATCAGAACCACCCACCCCAATATTAACAACGTCTTGAATCACCTCACCAGTTGAACCCCGATATTGCCCTGCATGGATTTTTTCCACTAAGGTATACATGCGTTGTAACTGGCTATGAACTTGCTCTGTTAAATCTGCAAACTTCGAATAGTCAACGGGCAAACGTAGTGCCCAATGCATTGCCTCACGTTGCTCAGTGCAGTTAATTTTATTTTGTGAAAAAAGGCGATTAATCCATTCGGTTAAATTTTTAGTATTTGCAAGAGCTACTAATTGTCCCAAAATATCTTTGGTTAAGCGGTGCTTACTATAATCAAAAAATAATTGATCAAATTTTACAGAATAATTTTGAAAACGATCTGGCTCTAAAGCAAATAACTCTTTTATATGTAATTTAGAGTTTTTTTCACCTAGAGTTTGAAGATGAGCTAAAGGTGAAGCTAATTCCTTTGGAAATTGCTCAATTGATTTACTCATAAGCGCCCTACTCCTTCATAAGCAAAACCTTTCGCCTTTACATATGCAGGATCATAAATATTACGTCCATCTAAAATTAAAGGATGCTTCATTAACTGTTGTAGTTGCTTAAAGTCAGGGCTCCAATATTGCTTCCATGCAGTGACTAGACATAGCGCATGAGCATCTCGTACCGCCTCATATTGGTCCGTACATAAAATTAAATCTTCACGATGCCCATAAGTTGCAGCTATTTCATCTAAAGCTTGAGGGTCATGCAGACGTACTATTACCCCCTGTGCCCATAATGCGGCTAATAAAATATGAATCGGTGAGTTATGTATATTCGAAGTATTTTCTTTAAAAGAAGCTCCCCAAATCGCAACTGTTTTACCATTTAGGCTACAGTGATAATAATTCCATAACTTACGAAATAAAATTTCTTTCTGCTGCTCATTAATCGCCCAAACCTGTTCTAAAAGGCGGCTTTTTGTTCCAGTTTCAGAC
The DNA here is from genome assembly GCF_034650275.1 of Acinetobacter sp. IRS14. NCBI lineage: Bacteria > Pseudomonadati > Pseudomonadota > Gammaproteobacteria > Moraxellales > Moraxellaceae > Acinetobacter > Acinetobacter sp. IRS14. The sequence goes on along the minus strand of NZ_JAOVFN010000019.1, from coordinate 54,141 downwards.
ACAGTACTCGAAAGTGTTAAAATGTCATGCGAAAAGTTCTCACCACCAAATCCTACACCCGGCGATAAATATGCAGCACCAATACGTGTGTCAGCAGCGATACCATGCTTTACATTCGCAATATCAATACCCAATTTTTCAGCCACCATAGCCAAGTCATTCATATAACTAATGCGGGTAGCCAACATGCCTGAAATACTCAGTTTGGTGAACTCAGCATCTAAAATCGGCATAAATAAATATTGATAACTAAATTGGAAAAAAGGGCGCAATAACTCTTGCATGGTTTCACTTGCATCCCTAGATTCAACACCAACAATGACATGTTTTACATTCAATACACTGTTGATAGCATTACCTTCCTGAATCACATCAGGAAAATAAACCCACTCATCTTTTGGTAAATGCTGTTTTAATTTCTCTGTACCATGCAAACCAAAAGTAGAGCCATTAATCATTAATCTCGGATGAACAATAGGTCGTTCGCTCAACTTCTCAACTGTTTTTAATGCAAGTTCAATTTGTGTTGGACTAAAACAGAATAAATAAACTTCAATATCTAAAGGAATCTCAGAAAAAGGGCTCTCTTTTAAAAAACCCGCTTTTCGCTGCTTATTTAAATAATTATTTACGTCTTGATCTTGATACGAAAGTACAGAAATATTTTCTTCACAGGTGACACTTGTACACCAGTAAATTTGATTACCATATTCAGCTAATAACGCTGCCATCACACCGGCATGTAACGTTGTTCCAAATACTGCGATTTTCATTGCACACCTGATTTTTTCGTATTTTATAGATTTCTCTTCCCATTACAGGAAGAGAATATACTGCTCAGCTACTATGTTCAGTAGTTTTTACAAATACTTAAGCAGAACTACAAAACTTTATAATTTAAGTTCTTGAATCAGCTGTTTAAATTCCAATCCTAACTTAGGGTGTGCAACCCCATAGTGTAGTACAGCTTTCAAATAACCGAGCTTACTGCCACAGTCAAAAGTTTGGCCTTGCATCCGATAGGCTTCAACAGTATTTGTTTCTTGAAGCATCGCAATTGCATCAGTTAACTGAATTTCATTACCCGCGCCTTTCGGAGTGTTTTCTAAAAGCTGCATAATCTTAGCAGGTAAAATATAACGCCCCACCACAGATAAATTAGAAGGTGCAGAACCTATAGCAGGTTTTTCGACAATTCCCTGCATAGCAATACTTTCACCCTCATTCGGGCTCTGCTTTACATCAACAATTCCATATTGATCTACAAGATGGTCTGGTACTGCCTCAACCATGATTTGAGCAGCTTGACTCGATTCATAGCGTGAAATCATACGCGATAAATCATTTTTTCCTGAGTTATCTTGCACCAATACATCTGGCAATAACACAGCAAAGTCATCTTGCCCAACAATACTTTTTGCACATAAAACCGCATGTCCTAAACCTAAAGGCTGAGGTTGTCTTACACTTACCACACTTACATGAGATGGAATAATCTGCGTAATTTCTTCAAGTAAATCGAACTTTTTCTTTTGCTCTAGAGTCGTTTCTAGTTCAAAGTTTCGATCAAAATAATTTTCAATTGATGCCTTAGATGAATGAGTTACCAAAATAATTTGCTCAATTCCAGCCTCTACAGCTTCACGCACTACATATTCAATTGCAGGACGATCAACCACTGTAACCATTTCTTTGGGAATTGACTTACTTGCTGGTAAAAAACGTGTACCTAATCCAGCTACAGGTAAAACTGCCTTTTTAATCACACATTCACTCTCTAATTAACCATAATATCTTTACTACGTTTATAACCATCAACATAGTGTTCGAGTTGACAAAGAGCCCAATCAATATCTTTTTGAACAGCAGTCATATTATTAACTCGATCAAAAACTTCTTGAATTTCAGTGAGTGGGTAGAACTTTTCAAATGATCGAAGAATTCTACTGTGCTCGGTATATTCAGTATTTTCTTGATCAATTAACAATTCTTCGTAAAGTTTTTCTCCTGGGCGTAATCCACTATAGCGAATTTCGATATCCCCTTGAACTGAGTCTTTTTCACGAACAGTTAAACCACTTAAAGAAATCATTTGTCGAGCTAAATCCTGAATACGAACAGGCTCACCCATATCAAGTAAAAAGACATCGCCCCCTTTACCTAAAGCACCAGCTTGAATAACTAACTGCGAAGCTTCAGGAATGGTCATGAAGTAGCGCGTTACATCAGGGTGAGTCACAGTAATTGGACCACCTTTTGCAATCTGATGTTTAAATAACGGCACTACAGAACCCGAGGAACCTAATACATTACCAAAACGTACAATACTAATTTGAGTTTGCTTTTGAGCTTCTGCCATTGCCTGGCAATAAAGTTCGGCCATGCGTTTTGAGGCGCCCATAACATTGGTTGGACGTACTGCTTTATCAGTCGAGATGAGAACGAACGTCTCCACACCCTTTTTCACAGCTGCATTTAAACTATTCGCTGTTCCAATCGCATTGTTCTTTAATCCTGCAATTGGATTGCATTCTACTAAAGGTACATGTTTATAAGCAGCGGCATGATAAACAGTTTGTACGCTGTATTGCTCAATAATACGCTCTAATTTTTGTTGATCCTGAACAGTACCTAAAATTGGAACAATTTCACATTGAGCGGTTAGACGTAATTCTCTATCAATACTGTAAAGCGCAAATTCAGTAATTTCATAAATAATCAACATCTTAGGCTGATTTTTAATAATTTGTCGACACAACTCCGAGCCAATTGAACCACCGGCACCTGTTACCATCACAATTTTATTATGAATATTTTTTGCAAGTAAATGATCTACAGGGGGTACTGGGTCACGTCCCAATAAATCAACAATATCTACTTCACGAATATCAGCAACTTTTAGTTCACCATCAACTAGCTGAGTAAGGCCAGGAAGTTCAGTAATTTTAAGATGTGCAGGTTCTAACTGTTGGATAATTTCACTTTTACGTACACGCCCAACGGAAGGTAATGCTAGTAAAATCTCATCTGTTCTATATTTTCCAAAACGTTGTAAGGCTTTCTCTAAAGATAGTACTTTTAAACCACCAACCATATGGTCTTGCAAAGAACTATTATCATCAATGAAAAATACAGGTAAATGGTTGCCAGAACGGTAAAGCACAGCTGCAATTTGCTGACCAGCATCACCAGCACCATAAATTGCTATGCGCTTAGGTTCTTCACCAGTTTGTAAGGAAGCTTTTACAATAAAACGAATGAATGCACGGCTGCACCAAACCCAACCAAACATTAAAAAGCCAAACATCAAAGGAATTGACGTCGGAACAAACGCTGCTGAGAATGCATTTAGGCTATATAAAACAATTACCATCAGAGCAACAGCAAACGCTAATTTTGCAATAAAGGCTTCGTTAAAAGTACGAACAATGAAGCGATATACCCCTGTTACCATTAAACTTAAAATAGCAATGATCGTAACAATGGCTACTCCATAGTTAATGCCTGGGATAACTTCAGCACCTAAATCAAACAGTCGAATGGCATAACATAACCACAAAATAACAGGAAACGCAAAAAGGTCTATAAGAACCAAAAAACATTGTTTGGTGAGTCTTGGGGCAGACGCAAACTGATAAATAATCTTTTTCACAATACTCTTCTAATCGTTCTAGTAACCGTGCGATATTTATACTTACTTCTTGTATAACTAGAAATAAATTTTACGCAGCGGTTACATAACTTTAAATCAGATCATAATTCAAAATAAAGCTATGTGAATAGCTTCACATTTTTTATGATTGTATAGCTTTACTAACCGTATTAATTGCACTAACTGTTTTTTCTATACTTTCTTGACTTAAAGTCGGATGCACCAAAAACATCAAGCTTGTGTCACCTAATTGCTGTGCATTTTCCAAACGTTTTTCTGGACGCCATGAGGTACCATCGAAAGCGTGCTCTAAATAAACTTCCGAACAAGAGCCACTAAAGCAAGGCACATCTTGAGCATTAATTTCTTGCATTATACGATCACGTGACCAATCTTCTGGTAACGTCTCTAAATTCACTTGTACATAACATTTATAATATGCATGTACATAGTCATCAGAAGAGACATGAACGTTAAAGTAAGGAGAATTTTCAAACGCTTTTAAAATCTTTTCTGCATTTTCAGTACGCTTTTTTGTCCATTCAGTCATACGTGTTAACTGAATTCGACCAATAACAGCTTGCATTTCCATCATGCGCCAGTTAGTACCAAATGAGTCATGCAACCAGCGGAAACCTGGAGGATGTTGTTTATTATAAATACTATCGTAGCTTTTCCCATGGTCTTTATATGACCACATTTTTTTCCAAAGTGCTTCATCATTTGTGGTAACCATACCGCCCTCACCACCAGTTGTCATAATTTTATCTTGGCAAAAAGACCAAGCAGAAATATGACCGATTGATCCTGCAGCTTTACCTTTATATTTTGCACCATGAGCCTGTGCGCAATCTTCAATAACATAGATGCCACGTTCGGCAGCAAGTTGCATAATCGGATCCATATCGCACATCCAACCTGCTAAATGTACACAAATTATCGCTTTGGTATTTGGTGTAATGACAGCTTCAATCGTACGTCGTGAAATATTCTGAGAATCTAATTCTACATCGGCAAAAACAGGATTAGCACCTGCAGTTACAATGGAACTTGCTGAAGCAAGAAAAGTACGGGACGTCACAATAACATCATCGCCGGCACCAATGTCTAAAGCTTTTAATGCAACATCCAACGCAACAGTTCCATTTGCCAAAGCTACTGCATATTTTGTACCAGAAAACTCAGCAAATTCCTTTTCAAAAATTCTACATTCTTGTCCAGTCCAATAATTTACTTTATTTGATAGTAATACATTTTTGACTGCGTCAGCTTCTTCTGTTGTAAAACTTGGCCATGGTTCAAATGCAGTATTTAACATTTTGATTTCCTATTTAAATATGTCTTACTTTCTTTCTAAAATTCTTGCAGGGTTACCGACAACAGTTACACCTGCTGGTACACTTTTAGTTACTACTGCACCCATACCAACAATAGCACCCTTACCAATCACTAAAGGTTTATCGGGTGTCCCTTGCTTTATGGATGCTCCAGCACCAATGTAGGCATGATCTTCAATATGAATGTTGCCATTACATTTAACACCTGGTGCAAAAGTTACATAGTCGCCAATCACACAGTCATGCTCAACATAGCTGTATAAATTAGCATGAAAACATTTACCAATTTTTATGTTTGATGTAATTGAAACGAAAGGACTTAAGGCTGCACCTTCACTCATTTCAACATTATCCATGATTACTGTGTTATCAGCTTGTACAGACCAAAGTTTAATACCATCAGCAACCAACCGATTTGCGATTTTTTCACGAATCTGACTATTTGCAATCGCAATTAAGACGTATTTATAAGAGCAATCTATTGATTTAAAAGATTGATAGTTTAAAGCTCTATGGCCATTTACTACCTTTTCTTCTTGTAAACTATCATCAATAAAATAAATCTCAGCCGCAATACCATGACGTTGAAGCTGTTGTCTTGCAACAGGCATCAAACTACGGCCACAACCCGAAGCACCATAAATAGCATAGACCTGGTTATTCATTTATCTGCTTCCGACTTTGCACCTGTAAACTTCGTCATAGTAGCCTCACCAGCTTCATTGATATCATCTTTAGCAAGTACTTTCTTAACGGTCTGTAGCATAATTTTAAAATCTAGCCAAAGTGATCTATTTTCAACGTACCACGTATCAAGCTTAAACTTTTCATCCCAACTAATTGCATTACGCCCATTAACCTGAGCATGACCAGTCATTCCTGGACGCACATCATGACGCTTTGCCTGTTCTTCATTATAAAGCGGCAAGTATTCCATCAGTAAGGGTCTGGGACCAACAATACTCATATCACCTTTGATTACATTCCAAAGCTCAGGCATTTCATCAAGGCTTGTGGAACGTAACATTTTACCAAAGGGGGTTAAACGCTCACTGTCTGGTAAAGGATTCCCCTGAGCATCTGTTGAATCTTTCATAGTTCGAAACTTAATCATTTCAAATGGCTCACCATTTAAACCTGGACGAACTTGGCGAAACAAGACTGGAGAACCTAAATTCTTTTTTACCTTATAAGCAACATAGAAATATAATGGTGAGAGTAGAATTAAGGCAATAGTTGCAATAATAATATCCACAAAACGTTTTAACATTTATAGTCCTAAGATATCCATCAGTTTTTGATTCACTTTATTAGCATCAAATTTTTCGATTGCTATTTTATGACTAGCTTCACCCATTACTTGGATTTTTTCAGGATGTTCAATGAAGTAAATCATTTTCTCAGCTAACTTTTCAGGGTTCCATCGAGGTACAATAAAACCATTAACTCCATCTATAACCGTTTCGCGACAGCCTGGTACATCAGTAGTAATTACTGCTCGTCCGATTGCCATCGCCTCTTGTGTGCTTCTTGGCACACCTTCACGATAAGATGGCAAAACAAAAACATCGCTTTTTACAATCCACTCCTGAATATTGTTAACATGTCCAGGATATTCAATTATTCCAACTTGTTTTAAATTACTAACTTCATCTTCAGATAAAGCCCCTAAATTACTTTTATCAACAGCACCTAATACAGTAAATGTAGTATTAGGATATTTATGTTTTACCAGTTTAATAGCTGCAATAAAATCATGAATACCCTTCTCTTTTAATAAACGACCTATAAATAAAAAATTAAGGTTGACTGGTAGTTTAGAAATAGGTCTATAAGGATAATTTTCTAAATTTAAACCAATTCCACCTAAAATATTAACTGCTTTTACATGAAGGTTGTATTTTTCTAAAAGATCCACAGGATCATCGGGATTAAGAAAAATAAGCTGATCTAGATAAGGAAAAGCAATTCTATATAAAAATATCTGAAGATTACGTATAAGTTTAGTTTTAGGTAACAAACCTTCAGGTTGATCAGTAAACGTATAACCCAGACCTTCTAACATACCAACAATTTTAGTTACTTTCGCCCACTTAGCGGCTAAAGTTCCAAAAATTACAGGTTTAGTAAAATAAGAAAATACTAGATCTGGCGAAATTTCTTTAATTTTCTTTGCCAGCAGATAGGTGGCTTTAATATCTGCTAATGGATTTAGCCCACCTCTATTTAAATCATAGGTTACAGGAATAGCCCCTAAGCTTTTTATCTTCCGTAAATCAGTATCTGTATATTCTGAGGTAAAGGCATATACAATATGACCTTTTTTATATAATTCGCGAATTAAGTCTGCCCGAAAGCCATAAAAACTACTAGCTACGGTACCTATTAAAACAATCTGCATTATATTGACCCCTTTTTATATTTATTCAGTAGAGACATCTGATAAAAACAAGCTAATAAAATCCAGAAAATTACTGTCCGTGCACCAAAAGTTGAGAAACTATACATTAAGGGCACTAAAAATAGTATTTTTTGATAAATATTTAAATTTTTAAAAATATTTATTAAAAAAAACAAGAATAAAGATATACCAATTATACCGTAATAAAAAAAGATACCTGCCCAAGTTGAATGAATTTCAACCGGAGAGTTGAATCTCATATCCAACCCTTGCCCAGCACCAAATAGTAGATATTCTTTAAAGTTAAGAATACGTGTGTAGCCGCGTACGTCCGACTGCTCGCCGATATCAGCTTCAGAAAATCTCTCAACAACAGATTGAATATAACTAATATGTAATAAATACTCGGAAGAAATCATTAAAACTAAAGAAACAACAAGCACCAAGCTCATAAAAACTAAAACTGAGTTTTTATTTCCGCGCCAATACAAAAACAATAAACTAGAAACCAGCATAAAAACACCCAAAATAGCAGAGCGAGATTGAGTAAAAAGTATTAATGCAAGTGCAAAAAACAAAGTCAAAGAAAATAAATAGATATTTTTTATATATAGGCATGCTATCGTAGTAACACATAAAACAAAGAAAGCCATTTGATTTGGATCATTAAAATATCCATTATAGCGAGGGTAAAACTTATACTCACCGAAACCCAAAAGCCACAACAAAAACAACATAATTAAAATGAAAAAAACAAAATATGGAATTTTTTTTACTAAATTAATATTTTCATTATTTAAAAAAGAAACTAATGAGAACATTATTAATAAATCAAAAGTTAAATTTAAAGGATAACTAAAAAAACTTGTATCTTGATAATATAATGAATACACTAAATTCACTATAAGCACATATACAAAAAAAGGCATCGTTAATAAAAATAATTTACGATCAACATAAAAGCCTTTCTTATATATTAAGAAAAAAAAGACAAATAAAAGTAAGAAAAAGTGCGAAGGCTGCAGGCTTCCACTTGAAAATATGTAAAAAGGTGTAGTAAAAATTCCTAGTATTAGGAAAATTTTAGAAAATTTTTCCATTTAAGTACCTATTTTACTCAAACGCTTTTGCTCGACAAATTGATGAATTTTATTGACCTGCTCATCTCTACCAGCAATTTTTTCTAGAAAAGCTTGATCTTTGGAATTAGAAAAATACATTTCGTTCATTTTCAATGTTTCAATAAAATCTAGTAAATTAACAAATAATCCTGAACTCTTTATCAATTGTACAGATTCAAAATCCTCTCTGGGCCCAATGGTTATTATTGGGTTACCTAATCCAATTAATTCAAATATTTTCCCCGGCATTACACCTTTTGCATCTGGTTCAGCAGATTCTAAAAATAAATTAAAATTACTTGCCTTTAAAACACCTAACATTTCATTACGTGGCAATGGAGCGTGAAATGAGCAATATTTTTCCGCATTATTTGCTTTAACAATCTCCTCCAAATTAGCCAAATAATGTCCAAAAAAATGAAGATTAACTTTATCACTTAAATTTGATTGATTAATTAATAATAAAAGCTCAGTTGGGTCTCTTCTACCCTTATAAATATTTCCCGCATATACAATATGTATTTTAGTTTTATCTTGAAAAAAAACTTCATTTTTTACAATAGAAGAAAATTCTGTGGGAATAAAACCATTTCGAACAATGAGTACATTCTTTTTATGAAAGTTTTTCATTTGCTCAGATAAATCATTTGAAACTGTAGTAATTACATCTGCTTTTGAAAGAAATTTTTTCTCAAAGAAACTATCAATTCTTTTTGAAAAAAAATTATATTCTACTAAATGATTAAGTGTCCATAAATCTCTAAAATCTGCTATCCATAGACAATCTTTATTTTGAGACTTAATATACCAACCTAGCCAATTTACACATGGAGGTAAACTAGATGTAATCAATACATCATATTGAACATTAGAGGTTTTTAAATATTGGATTGAATTATAGGCCCATAAAGTTCGATAATCTAACAATTGCCCAGTAAACTTCACTAGAGTAGCTTTAATTTTTTTTAAAAACTCCCTCTTTTTATTATTTTTATTGCCAATAATTCCCTTTTTTTCTTGAATAACAGGTAATTCCTTATTAATCAAAGTACTTGGTATCTCAATAAAATTAGCTTTTTCTTTTAATTCTCGATATTTATCAAAATCTTTAAGAGGTCCATCTATTTCACGTTTTTTTGATGTAAGCACATCAACTTGATAACCCTTTTCTGAAAAAAAATCGATAAAATGATTTATTCTTTGTGAAGAAATCAAATCTAAAGGAGCGATATCATGCGCAGCGATTAAAATTTTCATGCCTGAATTGCCTATTGCTAATTTTATTGATGGTTAAAAGTAGATACAATAATATCTAGTATTTTTTTAGCAGTTTTCCCATCTCCATAAATGCCCGAGCTTTCTATTTTTTGGGAATCGGAGACATTAATTCCATCAACAATAAGTTTGGCATCATAACCAACTAATTTATTAAATCCATGTTCAACTAATTCTACCCATTCGGTTTCTTCACGTAAAGTGATACAATATTTACTATGAAAATATGCTTCTTTTTGCACGCCCCCAGAATCTGTAACAATAAGATCGCTATTTACTTCTAACCATACCATTTCAAGATAGCCCACAGGGTCTACAATCCTAATATTATTTGGCACAGTAATATTATGTTCTCTAATTTTATTAACAGTTCTAGGATGCAAAGGTAATATTATATTTTTATTGGAAGAACCTAATCCTTTAAATATATTTAAAAGTTTAAGCTCATCATCAGTGTTTTCTGCACGATGAATTGTACATAATATAAAATTATTTAAATTAAGTGCATCAAACCAATTTGGTTTTACCATTCTTTCTTTATAATAAAGTGATACATCATACATAATATCCCCTACTATAAAAATTTTATTCTCATCCACACCTTCATGTAATAAATTATTTTTTGCTCCTAAACTTGGGACAAACAAACAATCACTCACTTGATCAGTTAAAATTCTATTAATTTCTTCTGGCATTTTTCTGTTAAAAGAACGTAAACCAGCTTCAATATGCGCAATAGGAATATGAAGTTTTACAGCTGATAAAGCACCGGCTAAAGTAGAATTTGTATCACCATAAACTAACACTAAATCAGGTTTTTCTTCCAATAAGATTTCTTCAATTTTCTCTAATTGCTGACCAGTCATCGCTCCATGGGTCTTTCCACCGGTTTGTAATTTATACTTAGGTAAAGGAATACCCATTTCTTCAAAAAAAATATCGGACATATTTTGATCATAATGTTGACCAGTATGCACAATCACTTCCTGCAGTCCATCATAATCAGCTATAACTCTAGAAAAAGCTGCTGCTTTAATAAATTGAGGTCTTGCACCTAATACTGTTAAAATTTTCATATTAAAAACCTTGTTTAATTTGCACTAAAAATTTCTTAAGTGTATTAAAAAAAATAAAGAAACCTGCTATTAATAACAAAACCCATATTAAAAGAAATACTAGATAATTTTCTTTTAAACAAAACATGCTATATATTGAAGAAACCATTAAAATAGTGACAACTGTATAACTTTTTAAGACTGGAATCTTACGCCATACTAATTTTGAGAATTCTGTCCTTAAAATAAAAAAACACCAAAATGCAAAAGCAGTTGAAGCTGTAGCACCTATAGCGCCATACTTCGGCACCAATAAATAATTTCCTAAAAGATTAATTAACATTGCTCCAACCGATGCCAACATTGATAATTTAGTTTTTCGAGTTAGGGCAATACCTACAGCTGTAGTCTCTGAAAGAGTGTAAAACAAAGGGCCAAGTAAACACGTAGTAACTAAAAACTGAATAATTGAATATTGTTTAGGGAGTAGATAAGGAATAATCCAAGAAAATAATCCAGACAATACAATTAGAAAATAAATAATTACCAATATAATTTCAGAAATATTATCTATTTTTTTTAGGTCTACTGAATTTTCACTTTCCCATTTAAACACCATAGGTGACCAAATTGTATTAAAAATACCAGAGAGTATAGCTGCAACTGCAGCAATACTCATTGCAACGGAGTAGATGCCTAGTTCTGTATAATTAGACATAGCTCTTAAAAAGAGCTTATCCATTACATTTAGCCCCCATGCAGCTAAACCACCTACAACTAAAGGCAATCCAAAAGCAAGCACTTGTCTTAACTGCCCTTTTTCAATTTTATATTTAAAAGTGGCAATTAAATCAGCTCTTGTATTCCATGAAAAAATTAAGAAAGCAAAAACTATTGATAATGCATTTGCAGTAAGCAAGTTGTATGTATCGCGAGAAAACTGTAGCCAGACCGTAAAAAGAATAAAAAATAAAAATAATATCTTAGGGAGCAATTGACTCATCGAAAAAGCTAATGCTCTTTCTTGCATACGAATAATTAAAGATAGAAACCTTGAAACAAGAGCAATAACAAAACAAATAATAGTTATTATACTTAAATACGTATCAGGAATATCATATAACCATAAAGCAATAATAGTAGAATCGTAAGATAAAACTACTATTAAGGATAAAACACTTAATAACAATCCTGGTAATAATGTAGTTTTAAACAACTGTGCTTTTTCTTTTGTGCTATGAAACTCTCTTACATAAGCCTGATCTAAGCCTAAGCAAAACAATAAAATAAAAAAACTAGTAAAAACTTGAAGCATTGAAACTCGGCCAACGTCTTCAACTGAATAAAACCATGTGATAATTGGCAAAGTTATAAAGCCTAAAATACTGGAACCTATTGGACCAACTGCATAGCCTATTAACTTTTTGGTATCCATATTCTTCTACAATTAATCTTTAAAAGTAATGTCATACCAAGTAGAGAAATTTTTTTCCCAACTTGATTCATTTCTAATATATGCTTTTATAGATTCAGTATTTTCTAAAGAACTTTTACAATTACTTTCTATTAAATGAGCTAAAGCCTTACCAACCTCCTCCTTTTCATTAATTAGAACCATTTTAGGTTCAAATTGTAATAAAGCATCATAAGGAAGCCAATTTCCTGTTAGCACCCATCCTCCTGCATATAAGGTTTCTTGCATTGAACCACTAAATTGATCTGTAGGTTGAATATTAATTAAAATATCAGTGACCAATCTCAACTTTGCAGCTTCATTAAAATTGTAGAATTTTTCCAATATTGAATATTGAATATTTTTATTCTTTTTCAAAATTTCTTCTATCAAAACTCTACTTTCATTATTTCCATAGCCCATTGGAAAAATTAAATGAATTTTTTCTAATATACTTTCATTAAATAGAATAATTTGATTAAGAATTAACAATTGCTGGTGTGCAAGATTAGCATTATAGCCTACCATAATTTTTATTTTATCTATCGGCAAACCAAAGCTATTACAAAACTGACCATAATCATTTCGTCTTAAATTATCAATTTCATCTAGTACTGGCAAACCAAATCTAGCGACATTTAGCTTTGTTTTAATATATTTTTTCTTTTCAGAAAAAAGTTCTTTAGTTTTTGGATTTGTAAAAACAATATTATCTGCATTTTTATAAATAATGTCTTGTAAAAATATTTTCACTTTTGAAGTGACTCTATAAAAATCACTTCCCCATATTACTGCTACAATTTTTTTAGTTTTATTTTTTATTTTAAATATATGAGGAGCTAAAAAGAAATAAACAAAATGAATGACCACTACATCATAGTCATCATCCATTTTATCAATAATATTATTTCTAAATTCAAAAAAGTTTTTAACTGCAGAAAAGTTAAAACCTAATTTAATCTGAAAATTTTTTTGTAACCTAACAGTCTCATTTTTACCACTTTTTCCATAAGAAATCAGGTCTACGATCACTCCTTCTTTATGATATTGGTTAATGAAGTCCTTAACAAAAACCGAATCTCCATCTCCAATAACAAGCATTTTTCTCATTATCTTACCCTAATGCTGTAATAATTTTTTTCTGCGCATCTATACTTAAATAAGGATGCATAGGCAAACTCATCACTCTTTCCGCAATCGCATCACCGACTGGAAGCATTACACCTACATCAGCCACCGCCGGCTGTTTATTCAAAGGAATTGGATAATGCACAGCTGTAGGAATACCTTGAGCTTTTAGTTTTTCTTGAACTTCTGCACGGCCATCCACCTGAATCGTGTATTGCGCCCATGCACTAGTATTATATGACTCAATAAATGGGGTGGTATTAATACCTGCTTCATCAAATAGTTGATTATAGATCTCTGCTACTCTTTGACGTGCTTGCATTTCGTCATCCAAAATTTCTAATTTTGGTAACAAAATAGCTGCTTGTAAGGTATCTAAACGACTGTTCACACCCACACGAATATGGTGGTAACGCTTATCTTGACCATGCCTTGCAATCTGACGAATCACTTTAGCTAGTTCATCATCATTGGTAAAAATAGCACCACCATCTCCATAGCAACCTAATGGCTTACTTGGGAAGAAGCTCGTACAAGCAACTGTACTTAGGTTACAGCTTTTACGGCCTTTATAGGTTGCACCAAAACTTTGCGCAGCGTCCTCAATTACAGGAATGCCATATTTTGTAGCAATCGCATTGATTGCATCAAAGTCTGCACACTGACCATATAAACTTACAGGAATAATAGCCTTAGTCCTAGGAGTAATTGCTACCTCTAGTTTTTCAACGTCTAAATTATATGTCTTCGGATTTACATCCACATAGACAGGCTTTGCACCTAAGAGTGCAACTGTTTCAGCAGTAGCAATATAAGTAAAACCCGGAGTAATCACTTCATCACCAGGCCCAATGCCAAAAGCCATTTGTGCAATTTGCAAGGCATCTGTACCATTTGCGCAAGTAATGCAGTGCTTAGCCCCCACATAGGCAGCTAGCTTTTCTTCCAATTCGGTTACTTCTGGACCTAAAATATATTGACCATGAGTCAAAACATTTTGAATACCCACATCAATTTTATCTTTAATTCGATTTTGTTGTGCTTTTAAATCAATAAAGTCAATCATATTAACCCTGCTTTGTCAGTGTCGTTCCATCGAGTTGATAAACTGCTCCAGTATGAGAACAGATAGCTTGGGCTTGTCCCTGTAAAGGCAAATCAATTTGCTCACCAAACTCACTCATCCAGCCAATTTGTTTAGCAGGTACACCTACCATAAGTGCATACGCAGGTACATCTTTATTAACTACAGCACCAGCACCAACAAAAGCATAAGCTCCGATAGTTACACCACAAACAATCGTACAGTTTGCCCCTAGCGTGGCACCCTTTTTTACTAAAGTGTCACGATATTGATCTTTACGCTCTATCAAAGAACGCGGGTTATACACATTCGTAAAGACCATACTTGGGCCACAAAATACACCCTCTTCCAAAAATACATTATCGTAAACGGATACATTATTTTGGACTTTACAATGGTCGCCAATCACAACTCGGTTACCAACAAAGACATTTTGACCTAAAGATACACCTTTACCAATTTTGGCTCCGCCGCAGACATGAACAAAATGCCAAACACGCGAATCATCACCAATTTGTGCGCCATCATCTACTATGGCAGTTTCATGTTGATAAAAGCTCATGCTTTTTTCACCTTTGCCAATAGTGGATGTGGGTTTTCTGGGTTTTCAACAATTGGAGAAACACGAATTACTTCAACTGTCTCAATCGCTGCACGATTTTCTTCAACACCGTAACCTTTGCCTTCCAATACACGCTGATAACTTTGTGTATGTAAATCAGTAAAACCACCTGAGAATTCTAGCTCTTCATTCTCAATAGTAATACTACGATAGGTCAGCTTTTCACCTTGTACCGCATTTTCTGGAAGGTTATTCGCATCAATTGATAAGAACCAACGTACACGTGCACGCTCATATTCCAAATAACCTGAAGCGGTTTTTTCATCGCGGAAATGCACTTCATTTTTAACAATTTTGCCAAAAATAAAATGCAGCATATCGTAAAAGTGCACACCAATATTAGTTGCTACGCCACCTGATTTATTGTCTACCCCTTTCCATGATTTTAGATACCATTTACCACGAGAAGTTAAATAGGTAAGGTCAACATCAAATATCTTATCTGCTGGCGCAGCTTGAACTTTATCGCGCAGCGCAATAATTGAAGGGTGTAAACGTAATTGTAAAATTGAGTTTACTTTAGCACCATATTGCTTTTCATATTCAGAAAGCATATTTAAGTCTTCTGAATTAAGCACTAATGGTTTTTCGCAAATGACCTCAATACCATTTTTCAAAGCATATTTCATATGTGGTGCATGAAGATAGTTCGGTGAGCAGATCGCCACATAATCTAGCTTTTCACCTTTTAGTTTTTGGTCTTCTACATAAGCTTCAAATTCTTCAAACTCGGTAAAAAACTCTGCTTCTGGAAAATGGCTATCCATAATCCCGACTGAGTCATTTACGTCCATAGCAACAGCTAAGGTATTACCAGTTTCTTTAATAGCTTTTAAATGACGTGGTGCGATATAACCAGCAGCACCAATAAGTGCAAATTTTTTCATGATCAAAACTTCAATTTAATAATAAGATAAACTTAGAGACGGAATACAGTAAAGCCTGCATCTGACATTTCAGTACGGTCAAAAAGACTCTTAACATCAGCTAAAACTGGCTTTTCACAATTCATATAACTGCGTAACTCATTTGCAGAAAGTGAACGGAATTCATTATGTCCTACTGCAACAATTACACTGTCAACAGGGTTTTGAGCATCAACCTTTCCAAGTTCAATACCATATTCATGTCTAACTTCATCAGCATCCGCCCACGGATCCACAACTACAACCTGAGCTCCCCAGAACTCTAATTCTTTAATGAGATCAGCTACTTTACTATTACGAATATCAGGACAATTTTCTTTAAACGTCACCCCAAGTACACCAACTTTTGCACGAGGCACATCAATTCCATTTTGAAGCATAAGCTTAATCGTGTTACGAGCAACATAACGTGCCATATTGTCATTAATACGACGACCGGCAAGAATTACTTGAGGATGGTAACCAACTTCTTCTGCTTTATGCGTCAAGTAATAAGGGTCGACACCAATACAGTGTCCACCTACCAAACCAGGACGGAATGGTAAAAAGTTCCATTTACTACCTGCTGCTTCCAAGACATCTAAAGTGTCGATACCGATACGATCAAAAATTACAGAAAGCTCATTCACTAAAGCAATATTTAAATCACGTTGCGTGTTTTCAATGACTTTTGCGGCCTCAGCCACTTTAATACTAGATGCTTTATGTGTACCAGCAGTAATAATGCTGGCATATACTGCATCTACAGTATTTGCTACCTCTGGTGTACTGCCACTGGTAATTTTTTTAATTTTGGTTAGCGTATTAACTTTGTCGCCTGGATTAATACGTTCAGGGCTATAACCAGCAAAGAAATCTTGATTAAATTTAAGACCAGATATCTTTTCTAATATTGGAATACATACTTCCTCAGTTGCCCCTGGATATACTGTAGATTCATAAACTACAATATCGCCTTTCTTTAAAGCATATCCAACAGTTTCACTTGCTTTTTTTAAGGGGGTTAAATCAGGACGATTCACCTGATCTACAGGAGTAGGAACCGTTACGATAAAAAAATTACTTTCTTTTAAATCATCTAAATTTGCACTAAAACTTAATTGTTCTGATTTTTTAAGTTCTTCTGGAGAAACTTCTAGAGTATGATCTTGACCACTCTTTAATTCATTAATACGACTCTGATTAATATCAAACCCAATTACTGATCCTTTTTTCCCAAACTCAACTGCCAATGGCAAGCCTACATATCCTAAACCTATAATCGCTATTCTTAAATCGGCAAGTTGCATAAAAGTTAGCCTTTTTCCTTACAAGATTGTATATATTAAATATATGTTGCATGTTAACTGGATATCGTCGAGCGTAACTATATCAGTTTTTTTCTATTCTCCGTATTGCAATTGTATAAAAGTGTTTACAATACGATGCCTTTTCGCCTTAAAAACTAAATAAATTAGTGATCAAAAAATAGGGGATTAATTATTTTTTGGCAAAAATAAAGTATGTAGATAAACTAAACATACAAAGCTATACGTTTTTTCTATGTTTTTTCATTTTTTTTAGGCTAGAATCCATTCATTCTGCGTTTAATAGACACTTGTTACTATGCAGTGGACAATATCAATTAAAGATAAATACACAAAGGGTTGCGTGTGAAGTATTGCCAGTTTTTTTCTGTTCTTGCCTTAAGTTTGAGTGCTGCCAGCTGTGCAGTAACTTCTGGTTTACAAACTTACGATGTTCCGAATGAAGGTATTTATAAAACAGACCTCGGAACTACAGTTAATGTAGTTAAAATTTCTCAAGAAACTTTACCAGCGATTCAACCTGCTCAAGTTGACTATCAACATGACTATGCGACCTTATTTAAAAATCAGAATCCTGTTTATCGTTTAAGTGCAGGTGATATATTATCCATTCAACTTTGGGCTTATCCTGAAATTTCTGGCAATACTTCTACCGATCCGAAAGTTAATGGTTACACTATCGATCAGGATGGTTATATTCAACTACCTTTAGTTGAAAGGTACAAAGCTGCAGGAAAAACATTAGCTCAAATTAATAGAGAATTACGTAATAAATATTCTCAATTTTTAAAAACACCAGATGTGGTCGTACGTGTACTGTCTTATGAAGGTCAACGTTACTCTGTTCAAGGTAACGTCACTAAAGGTGGACAATTTTATTTAAGTGATCACCCTGTAAGTATTTACACAGCACTTGGTATGGCTGGTGGTGTATCTACATCTGGAGACAACACGTACATTCAACTTATTCGAAATGGTCGAACCTATAATTTAAATACGATTGATTTAGAAAAAGCTGGTTATTCATTACATAAGCTATTGGTACAGTCTAATGATACGATTTATGTAAGCAATCGAGAAAATCAAAAAATTTATGTGATGGGTGAAGCTGGCAAAAATCAGGCAATTCCTATGCGTGATCAAGGCATGACTTTAACTGATGCATTAGGTGAAAGTTTAGGTATAAATCCATTATCTGCTAGCGCTAGCCGTATTTATGTTTTACGTACCAATCCAAATGATCGTACAACTGAACTCTACCATTTAAATTTAATGAGTATTGGCGACTTTGGTTTGGCCAATCAATTTAAATTGCGCAGCAATGATATTGTCTACGTTGATGCTACAGGCTTGACTCGTTGGCAACGTATTATTAATCAAATTGTTCCTTTCTCAAATGCAATTTATAGTTTTGATCGTTTGGGACAATAGTTTATATGCACTTTAAAAATATTCTCGTAGTTTGCATAGGAAATATCTGTCGAAGTCCTATGGCAGAGTATCTCTTAAAACAGCAACATCCACAGTTAAATATTGAATCAGCTGGTATATCAGGACTCGTAGGGCATCAGGCAGATAATAAAGCACAGCTATGTATGCAACGCTTAGGTATTGATATTCAACCACATATTGCACGCAAACTTAGTGCTGAACATCTTAAAAAAGCTGATCTGATTTTGGTTATGAGTCATAACCAACAAAAACATATTGAACAAACATGGCCCTTTGCAAAAGGTAAAATCTATCGATTGGGTCACTGGCAAAACAAAAATGTGCCTGACCCCTACCAGCATGATCAAGCTTTTTTTGATGAAACTTGCCAACTCATTCAGCAATGCGCGGCTGACTGGAAATCTCATTTTAACGTTTAGATTTTAAGCTTATGAACCAAAAAACTAATACTGAAGATACAATTGATTTAAAAGAATTGTTTTTCTCATTGATCGCACAATGGAAACTTGTTGCTTTATGTACTATTTTGAGTTTGGTATGTGCTTTGCTCTATTTACGTGCAACACCAGATATTTACTCAGTTGATGCTTTGGTTCAAGTAGAAGACAGCAAAGGAGCTTCTGCCGCATTATTGGGTGATCTATCTAACATGATGGAACAAAAGTCACCCGCGCAAGCAGAAATTGAAATTCTGAAGTCTCGTTTGGTTTTAGGCTCTGTCATTAAAGATTTGCATCTGAATATTCAGGTCTCTAGTAAAGAAAACACCTTAACCCATCGTTTATTGACTAATCCTCAATACAAAACAGAATATAATAAATCTGTTACCTTTAAAGATGGAATAAAAAAATTTGAAATTCGCCAGTTTGAAATTCCACCATACTATTTAGATAAAAATTTACTTCTAAATTTTGATAAACAGTCTTTACGTTTAAGTGACCCGAACACAGAACAAACCATTTTAACTGTACCACTTAATCAGTTAAACCAAGTTTCAGGCCCTCATGGAACTTGGAAAGTTGCTATCTTTACCAAAGATCAATTTGATGCAACTTATAATATTAGAAATCTTTCCTTACCCGCAGCAGTAAATGCAATAAGTTCAAATTATTCAGTTGCTGAAAAAGGAAAACAAACAGGCATTCTTGGTCTAAATTATCAAGGCCAAGACAAGGAACATATCACTCAAGTCTTAAATGCAATTTTAACAGCTTATAGTGCACAAAATATCGAGCGAAGAACAACAGAAACAACCCAAACTTTAAAGTTTCTGGATGAACAACTTCCTGACTTAAAAAAGCAATTAGACGATGCTGAACGTCAATTTAATAAGTTCCGTCAACAATATAATACAGTTGATGTAACCAAAGAATCTGAGTTGTATCTAACTCAAAGTATTACTTTAGAAACTCGAAAAGCGGAGCTTGAACAAAAACAAGCTGAAATGGCATCTAAATACACTGCAGAGCATCCAGCAATGCGTGAAATTAATGGCCAGATTACTGCTATTAACAAACAAATTGGTGAATTGAATAATACTTTAAAACAATTACCGGATGTACAACGCCAATATTTGCAACTCTATCGTGAAGTAGAAGTTAAAACTCAGCTCTATACAGCTTTATTAAACTCTTATCAACAACTTCGTATTGCTAAAGCAGGAGAAATTGGTAATGTGCGTATTGTTGATACAGCTGTTGAACCTATTGCTCCAATTAAACCACAAAAATTTCTAGTTCTTATCTTATCAATATTTATTGGCGCGTTTATTGGTATATTATTTGCCTTATTACGTAATATGTTACGTACGGGAATTAAAGATTCTAGCCAAATTGAAAATGAATTGGATTTACCAGTTTATGCGACTGTACCACGCTCTCCAATTCAAGAAAGTCGCGTTAAAATTTTAAAGAAAAAGAAAAACATTCCTATTCTTGCTGTTAAAAATAGTGATGATATTGCAATTGAGAGCTTACGTAGTATCCGTACTGCAATTCACTTTGCATTAGCGAGTGCGAAAAATAATATCATTATGATTGCAGGCCCTTCACCTGAAGTGGGTAAATCATTTATTTCGACAAATCTAGCAACAATTTTTGCACAAGGTGATAAACGTGTATTACTGATTGATGCCGATATGCGTCGTGGTTATATGCATAAATACTTTGATATTGATGTTAAGCCAGGTCTTTCTGAATTATTAAGTGGACAAGCTGATCTACAACAAGTTTTGCACAAAACTCAAGTTACCAACCTTGATGTAATTACGCGTGGTAAGAGTCCAACAAATCCTTCAGAGATTTTAAGCTCAAACCAATTTAAAGAATTACTTGAACAGCTACAAAGCCAATATGACCATATCATTATTGATACTCCGCCAGTGCTGGCAGTAACCGATGGTATTATTATTTCGCAATATACTGGTGTGAACTTAATTGTTGCCCGTTATGCTAAATCACAAATGAAAGAGCTCGAATTAACACTTAATCGCTTTGAACAAGCGGGTGTTAAAGTCAATGGCTTTATTCTCAATGACATTCAACGTGCTAGCGCAGGCTACGGTTATGGTTATAACTATGCCTATGCTTATAAAGCACAAAAAGAAGATTAATCGTAAAGTGATAAGAGAACCGGATCAAATGATCCGGTTTTTTTATTTAAGATTTTTTTAAGTATATCCCTACTAAAACTAACTAAAATATATAAAAAACCACTCGTTTTTTTTCTTAAACATTCTATGCTTAAGCATGCTAAGATCAAAAGCAGCCTTTTAGACTCAAATGATTATTTTTGGAACCTTTTATGAGTAAAGCCTTACCCATTGCTGTCGCTGTAGTTTTAGGCGGTGCTGCACTTGTACCAGTATATTATGCAAGCCAACATCCGACCACAGAAGTCGGAAGCAAGGCAAATAAAAATGCCTCTCCAATTGAAAAAATCAGTTATGTTCTTGGATATGAAGTTGCTCAGCAAACTCCACCTGAGCTAGATACAAAAGCATTTGTGAAAGGGATTCATGATGCTCGTAGCAAGCAACCAAGCGCTTATACTCAAGAAGAGTTAAAAGCTGCTGTAACAGCTTATGAAAAAGAATTACAGCAAAAAATGCAACAACAAAATAAACCGGAGCAAGCTGCTGGTGCTACTCCTGAATCTGCAGATGTGCAATTCCTTGCAGAAAATAAATCAAAAGCTGGCGTAAAAACAACAGCTTCTGGCTTGCAATATATCATTACTAAAGAAGGTACTGGCAAACAGCCAACAGCTCAGTCAGTTGTTAAAGTACATTATGAAGGTCGTTTAATTAACGGTCAGGTTTTTGATAGTTCTTATAAACGCGGTGAGCCAGTTGAGTTCCCTCTTAATCAAGTTATTCCAGGCTGGACTGAGGGACTCCAATTAATGAAAGAAGGCGGTAAAGCGACTTTCTTCATTCCATCAAATCTTGCCTATGGTCCTCAGGAAGTTCCTGGCATTCCAGCAAACAGTACACTGATTTTTGATGTAGAACTTATTTCAGTGAAATAAAAACATTCAGGAGAGTAGAACACTACTCTCCTTTTTTTTGGAAAACAGCATGAAAAAAATCGGTTTAATGATTGCAGCATCAACAATGAGTTTATCTGTTTTTGCTGCAACTCCTATAACGAATAAAAGTCCAGCAAAAGAACAATTTAGTTATAGTTATGGCTATTTAATGGGTCGTAATAATACGGATGCGCTAACAGATCTGAATCTTGATATTTTTTACCAAGGTCTCCAAGAAGGCGCTCAAAGTAAAACAGCACGCTTAACTGATGAAGAAATGGCGAAAGCGATTAATGACTATAAGAAAACATTAGAAGCCAAACAACTCGTCGAATTTCAAAAAACAGGTCAACTAAACGCTCAAGCAGGCGCAGCATTTCTTGCTGATAATGCAAAAAAATCTGGTGTGATAACGACTAAATCTGGTCTCCAATACCAAGTGTTAAAAGAAGGTAATGGACAAAAACCGAAAGCTACCTCTCGCGTTAAAGTGAATTATGAAGGTCGTTTACTAGATGGAACCGTATTTGATAGTTCTATTGCTCGTAATCATCCAGTTGAGTTTCAGCTCAGCCAAGTCATTGCAGGTTGGACAGAAGGTCTACAAACCATGAAAGAAGGCGGAAAAACCCGTTTCTTTATTCCTGCCAATCTTGCTTATGGTGAAGTCGGTGCTGGTGACACGATCGGTCCAAATAGCACTTTAATTTTTGATATTGAATTACTACAAGTTTTGCCAAAATAAATTCATTAGATATAAAAAAAGCGATCATTTAAGATCGCTTTTTTATTTTAGTGTTTTAAGTCTCTAGGACGAAAACCAGTAATGATTAAAACGACCAGATAAGCAACTACGCCGACGACACACAATCCCACTACTTCGGCAATACGCAACCACTGTGAAAGCTCGCCGTTATACCAATTTAATGCAAACCAAAGTGCTGCAATCATGGCAAGGTTCGCCAAACCATATTGAAGCCCTAATTTTTTCCAATGCGAATCAAATCGGAAAATATTACGTTTATGTAAATAGAAGTAGAGTAGACCCGCATTTACCAAAGCCGAGCCTGAAGATGCCAATGCAAGTGCCATATGTTCTGCATGCCAATCAATTAGCTTAAAGAAACCAATAAATACAACGTTTAAAATAGCATTGGCTGCAACCGACATTAAACCGACACGTACTGGTGTTTTAGTATCTTGCTGTGCATAAAAACCAGGTGCAAAGACTTTAATCAGCATAAACGCAATCACGCCTGCACTCATACATTGCAGTGCAAGCGCTGTCATTTGTGTATCACGTAGATCAAATTCTCCACGCTGGAATAATGCCTGAATAATCGGTGTAGAAAGCATAAATAAAGCAATACTTGCTGGTAAGCCAACTAATACAATAATTTTTGCAGCCCAGTCGATCATACCGCGGAACTTTGCTTGATCTTGTTCTGCATGACGGGCAGAAAGTGAAGGTAAAATCACTGTACCAATCGCAACACCAATTAAACCTAACGGCAACTCAGTCATACGCTCTGCACTATAGAGCCAAGACACTGAACCATCTTGCATGAAAGAGGCCCAAATCGTATTTAATAACAGGTTAATCTGGGTAACAGATACCCCAAATAATGCTGGAAGCATTAATTTTAAAATACGTTCTACACCTTCATGTTTAAAATCAACTTTAGGTGGAATCAGTAGGTTTTTACGCCACAATTCAGGAATTTGTATAGCTAACTGTAATATCCCTGCCACGACCACTGACCAACCTAAGGCTTTGATGGGTTCAGCCATATACGGCGTAAGCCACCATGCACCTGCGATCATCGCGACATTTAGTAAAACGGGTGAAAAAGCTGGTGAAGCAAACGAACCATAACTATTTAAAATACTGCTAGCAAAAGCAGTTAGTGACATAAATAATAAATAAGGGATGGTCAGGCGGAACATGCTGACTGCTAAATCGAACTTTTCAGGATCACTATGGAAACCCGGTGCGTACATATAAATGATCGCGGGTGCTAAAACCATAGCCACAAAAGTCAGTAAGGTCATCACTGTTAGCAAGCAACCAAATACTCGACTAATCAAGATCTGTACTTCAGCGTGGGCTCGACCTGTTTTATATTCAGTTAATACTGGAATAAAGGCCTGAGAAAAGGCCCCTTCGGCAAACAATCGTCGAAAGAAGTTGGGAATACGAAAAGCGACGACGAAGGTATCAAAATCTTTACCTGCACCAAACACGTTGAGCAATACGACGTCACGTACGAGCCCTAACACTCGTGACAACATCGTCATTGCACTGACAATAAAAGTCGATCGCCACAATGCCATCGTACTCACCTACAGCTATATTCGAAAGACGCTATTGTAATGAAACTAGAAAATCTTTTCGTTGTGAAATGATGAATGAACTCAACTTTTTTTCTGAACTAACAGTTGTCTAAAGTACTGCCATTTAAAATAAGGTCCCGGATCGGTTTTTCGGCCTGGCGCAATGTCCGAATGCCCTGCTATATGGTTTTTAATTTCGGGATAAGCCTGACGAATAGCCTTAACCACATCAGTTAATACTTCGTATTGCACTTCGTCAAAAGGTAAATCATCACTTCCTTCAAGTTCTATCCCAATTGAATAATCATTGCATTCTACTTTGGCTAAATAGCTCGAACGTCCTGCATGCCATGCCCGATCATTAAAATTAACAAACTGTAGGACTTCACCTGTTCGTAAAATTAACAGATGTGTAGAAACTTGCATGCCTTCAATGGTCTGGAAATAAGGATGCACTGACCAATCTAATTTATTTTGAAAAAACTGCTCAATATATCCACCTCCGAATTGAGACGGTGGCAAGCTAATATTATGAACGACGATCATTTGAATTTCGGTACCAGTCGGCCGCTGGTTAAAATTTGGAGAAGGGATTTGTCTCGCCCCTTTTAATTGTCCATCTATAACTTCATACGGTGTAATTTGCTTCATTGAGATGCCAATAAATTGCTTGCCAATTGTTTTAGTTTAAAGCAGTTATCTACTTTTCAAAGCAGTAAATGCGATTGTTTATCGCGATTAATCTCATAAAACAGCTTATTTTTAAAGTCGACGGTGCTAATATATCGCAAGTTTTAGGGTCATCTACAAAATGGAAACCGTATGAGCATACCTCAGTCTTTGCTTGAACAATCAATTCAAATCAATATTCAACAAGCATTACAAGAAGATATTGGGGACGGTGACATTACCGCGATGCTCACACCTGAAGATGAGCAGGCAACCGCGACCATTATTAGCCGTGAAGATATGGTTTTAGCTGGCCAGCCTTGGGTCAATGCACTCATCTCAGCTTACGACAACACTGTACAGGTAACTTGGTTAAAACAAGAAGGTGACCGTGTTGCTGCAAATGAAGCCTTTTTAAAACTTGCAGGTTCTGCACGTAGCTTACTTACTGTAGAGCGCCCTGCTTTAAACTTTATTCAAACTTTGTCTGCTGTTGCAACAAAAACTGCTGAATATGTTCAACATCTTGAAGGTTTAAATACAAAACTTCTCGATACGCGTAAAACCTTACCAGGCTTACGTATTGCACAGAAATATGCTGTGGCTATTGGTGGCGGACAGAACCATCGTCTCGGTTTATTTGATGCCTTCTTAATTAAAGAAAACCATATTATGGCAGCGGGCGGAATTGCTCAAGCAATTGCAAAAGCACATCAAATTGCACCGGGTAAACCTGTTGAAGTTGAAGTTGAAACTTGGGATGAGCTAAATCAAGCGCTTGAAGCTGGTGCAGACATTGTTATGCTCGACAACTTCAGTCAACAGCAAATGATTGATGCTGTAAAACATGTTGCAGACCGTTGTAAACTCGAAGCATCAGGCAATATCACGATTGAAAACTTGCGCGAAGTTGCCACTACTGGTGTTGACTACATTTCTATGGGTGTATTGACCAAAGACGTTAGAGCTGTTGATTTATCAATGCGTTTTAATGCTTAAATAAAGTCCACATCGTTATTCGTATTTTTTTGCGACTTGGTCATGTCTGCTGCTTGTGTTTTCTGCCATGCTGACTGAGTCGCTTGTGCCCCGTTATCTCGTGGGTCGGCAGCCATCAAAACAAATGTAACTACTGCTAATAATACAATAAAACCTTGTAGCATAAATTTTCCCCATTACTTTAAAAAATCAGGGTTTCAAGGTAAAAGATAAATATGACGAGGCTTAGGAGATTCTGTTACAAAAGGTAAGTCTTTATTTTTATTATTCATCTATAAAGCAGAATGTGACCTTTAAAAATTTTATAGAATGGTCAAACCTAATATTTATGGCAGTCACAGGTGCCATCCTTTAGTTATATTTCCCAACATTAGATTGTGCGAGATGTCATCTACAACCTGAGCAAGACAAAGCGATTATAGCTTTGTCGCAGCGCAAGAATGTTATTAAGCCTGCCGTTGCCCTTCGGTACGTAATAAAGATTAATTAATCTTTATTACGTACCTTACTTTGGGCGAAACCAAAGTAACAAATTAGCTACTTCCACTGGATGAATAAACGATAAGACTCCGTCGTGATAGCTAATTTAAAATAATTATCAATCTAAGACTTCAGCTTAATCGTTCATCTATTACAGCAACTTAAGACTCTACATAACCCATATACGGATCAGAAATTGAATCTTCTTGAGTTTCAATACGTCCTGCAAAACGGCGGCTGAAAGTAGCATCATCAGCTAAAGTCACAGTAAAATCATACCAACCACCAAATTCAGACATATCCCAAACCAGTTCTTTTTCAGAACTATTCGTTTCTATAGTCCACGTCTTATTTGGAAGATAAGCATTTGCTTTGACAGTGAGCTTGACTGACTTATTACCATCATGACGAACTTTCAAATACAAATTTGCATCACACTCTTCAACACACACCCTAATTTCCGGCAATGCTTGAGTCTGGTTCGCTTGGCTCAAATCTCCCTTAAACGCACGGTGGAAACCATTTGGTCCAAGTACCCACAAGTCATATTGACCAGTTGGAGCATTCCACACATCATCAAGCTGTTTACCCATCTCAACCATATAGCGACGAGGAGCTACCGTAAGATCTAATCGGTTATACACATGAAAAACAGCTGCCTGCTTACCAGTGTTTGAGAACATCAGCTTTACAGTCTTTTGTGCTGCATCGACTTTGGCACTGGTGTGCAAAATATAAGGTAAAGCACGCGATGGTCTAATTCCCATTTCCTGCTGAGGAAATTGCTGTTGGTTTGGAACAGAAACTTGCGGCAATAGTTCTTGAGCAATACGAATAGCATCAGCTTCAGCTTTTGTTTTTTTTCCTTCTAGTTCAGCGACAGGCAAAGTATTCGGTGTTTTAAAATCGAAAGCTGTCGTTAAATCACCACACACAGCACGGCGATATGGACTAATATTTGGCTCTTGCACATCAAAACGTTTTTCTAAGAATTGTAAAATAGAGGTATGGTCAAAGACTTGTGAATTCACCCATCCCCCTCTGCTCCACGGTGAAATCACATACATAGGAACGCGTACCCCCGGCCCATACACCCGCCCGTCTGTGGCGGGTTGAGATTTTGAAGTCGCTACTGCTGGATGGTTAAAATATTCATAAGATACTTGCTGATCACTTAGAGTCGTTTTTCCATATACGACACCTTTGATATCTTTAGACGGCGCACTTGGTGAAGGAATATGGTCAAAGAAACCATCATTCTCATCAAAGTTCACCAATAAAACTGTTTGGCTCCACAACTCAGGATTTTCAGTTAATGCATTTAATACTTCCTGCATATACCAAGCGCCCTGCACAGGACTAGATGGTCCGGGATGTTCGCTATAATTTGCAGGAGCGACTAACCAACTCACTTGCGGCAATTTACCTTGTGCAATATCAGCTTTAAAAGTTCCTAAAAAACCACCGTCTGGCATGGTATTGGCAATACCTTTATAAAGTGGTTGAGTCGCATCGATTTTTTCATCGTATGCTGGGCATGTTGGCGTGTCGTTACTGACAGGCTGACCCGATTGTTCATTTGCACGGCGATATTGTTTAAAGCCTGCAAGTGGGTTATCTGTAAAGTTATCTGGCATATTTTGATAAACTTTCCATACCACCCCAGCCTGCTGTAAACGCTCAGGATAAGTCGTCCATTCATAACCTTCTGTTGATGGTCCAATCCCATCAAATTCATTTACTACACTAGCCACACCTGCACCTGTAGGACCATTGGTTCCCGTCCAGATAAATTTACGGTTCGGGTTAGTTCCCGCATGCATGGCACAATGGTAGGCATCACAAATCGTAAAAGCATTGGCTAAGGCAAATTGATATTCGACTTCTTGTTTTTTGTAATAGCCCATCGACTGTGGTTGTTTGTGTGCCACCCAATCACTCATACGACCATTGTCCCAAGCTGCTTGACCATCTGACCATGAATGCTTTGTACCAGTAACACGCTGGGCATTTCCTATACGGCTGTCGAGATGGTACGGCAATACTTTATTTTTCTTGGCATCGTATTGCTCCCAAACCTTTCGACTTTCTGTCATTGGAATAGTAAAGCGGTCACCGAAACCACGCACGCCTTTTAGTGTTCCAAAATAATTATCGAATGAGCGGTTTTCCTGAGTCAAAATCACGATGTGCTTAACATCTTGAATAGTTCCATTTTCAACTTTGGCATCAATAGCCAGCGCTTTTTGAATACTCAATGGGAAACTCGCTAAAGCAGCGGTCCCAAACATGGTTTTTGTAGAATTTAAAAGAAATTCGCGACGATTCATTAGTTCTATCCTAAGTTCTTATTATGGTGCACAGTGCATTTTGCAATTACTGGTTGGCGGTGTTGTTGGCGATGAATTATCTGAGTCGTTATCATCGTTACAAGCACTCAGTAAAAGTGCTAAAGACGTAATTAATAGAAGTGAAAGTTTTCGCATTGGTTTTTTCCAAACGGTTTAAATGCGAACTACTAATAAAGTGAAAAAGTGACAGGCAAGTGATGTTTTTATGTCGATTTGATGAAGGCATAAAAAAACGCATCCGAAGATGCGTTTTTTAGAAAGCGTAAAATTACCAGCCTAAAGCTTCTTGTTGCTTTTTAATGAGCTCGGCAATTCCCTTTTCAGCCATTTCTAGCATGTCATTGCTTTGTGCACGAGTAAATGGTTTATCTTCAGCTGTACCTTGAATTTCAATAAATTCGCCAGCTTGTGTCATTACTACGTTTAAGTCAGTTTGACAGTTCGAATCTTCTTCATAGCAAAGATCAAGTAATACTTCGTCTTGATACATACCTACAGAAATTGCAGCAACTAATCCTTTAAGCGGATCATGCTTAATTTTCTTTTGAGACAATAAAACATTCATCGCATCAACTAACGCTACAGCCGCGCCAGTGATTGAAGCGGTACGCGTACCACCATCAGCTTGGATCACATCACAGTCGATGGTAATTGTGTTTTCGCCAAGCTTTTTCAAATCAACCATAGCACGTAAGCTACGTCCAATTAGGCGCTGGATTTCCTGTGTCCGGCCTGACTGTTTACCACGCGCTGCTTCACGGTCACAACGTGAATGTGTTGAACGCGGTAACATGCCATATTCAGCAGTGACCCAGCCCTGTCCTTTTCCTTTTAAAAAACGTGGAACCGAATTATCGATACTTGCAGTACACAATACTTTGGTATGACCAAATTCAACCAGAACTGAACCTTCTGCGTAACGGGTATAGTTACGTGTGATTTTCACTTCACGTAACTGGTCTAATGCTCTTTGGTCAATACGCATAATGATTCCTTAAAAACAATGGCACAAATATAATTGCACCGTAGTATATCTCAATTACACGTACTTTCCCTTTTACTTATTGGTAAAGAGCATCGCTTGATGACTCAAACAATGCTCTATCTTTATTAAGCAGCTTTGCCAAACATTCCTTTCACCGCCTCAACAAAGGTCCGCTTAGTCGCTACCAAACGATCAACCACATTATCAGGCAAAGAGTGAACAGCCAGACGTTTATACACACTCACAATTTGAGATCCAAAAGGTGCTGTATTGTACTGTTGACCGAACTCTGCACAGACTTCACGTACTTTAGGTGCCATCTCTTGATAGCGGTTGGCAGGTACATCAGGAAACAAGTGATGTTCGATTTGATGGCTCAAGTTGCCACTTAAGAAATGCATAATCTTACCGCCAGTAAAGTTTGCTGAACCACGAATCTGACGTAAGTACCACTCTGCTTTAGTTTCATTATCAATATTGTCAGTGATAATTTCAGAATCTTCTGTGAAATGGCCACAATAAATCACGGTCGATGCCCAGTAGTTACGGATCAAGTTAGCAAAAAAGTTACCAGCCAATACTGGCAGGAACATTGGTCCTGCAATTAGTGGGAACAGCACATAATCTTTACCAAACTGACGGACCATTTTTTTACGTAGATTTTTAGATTCTACATACACTTCTTTCCAAGTTTTGGTGCCATCAAACAACACTTTTTCCATCTCTAGACGTTGTAAAGCTAATAGCCATTCAAAACCCGTTGACAATACAAAACCCATTGGCACGTTGAATAAAAAACGGGTTTCCCACTTTTGCTCACGGCTCATGCGCATCACACCATAACCGCTAATATCATGATCCATGCCAAACACATTGGTATAAGTATGATGCTTATAGTTATGGGTATATTTCCAGTCTTCACCTGTACACACCGTATCCCAGTCATAGGTTGCACCGTTAAGCGTGGGGTCATTTAACCAATCAAACTGACCATGCATCACATTATGACCGAGTTCCATGTTTTCAACGATTTTAGATACGCCCAGCATAGCCGTACCTAACAACCATACTGGTGGAATCCAACCACCAAACATCAACATGCCACGTGATGCAATTTCGGTGTAGCGTACAAAATTACGTACTTTGTAAATATATTTTGAATCTTGCTCCCCGAGATCTTTCATCACTTCAAGACGAATTTCTTCAATACGGCGACCAAAAGCTTCTGTTTGCTCTGGGGTTAAATGTGCCGATTTTGATGTTGCTTTAAGTTCTACTGCCATATTCATAATGGTATCCTCAAATCTCTTTTATGTTTGTTTTTATAGATCAATAGTGACTGGGCTTAATGCCTGGTTCACGCATAACTTAATTGCACGATTTGGTTGATCGTCAATTTCGCCTGTTAATATATTCTGGGTGACACCACTGACTTTGGTACACGTACATTGGTTGCATACACCCATACGGCAACCATGCTGTGGACGTAAGCCAGCTTGCTCTGCACTGCTTAATAATGTTGTCGTCGCAATAAAGTTTTGTTGTGAACGGCGAAATACGATGGGTTGTGCTTCATTAGACTGTTCGATTTGAACAGGCATGAAAAACTCTTGATGAAGCTGCGACTGAGCACTTTGCTGCGTATAAATTTCATTTGCCTGTTGCATCATGCCGTGGTGTCCACACACATACGTTGCGGTCTGTGCATAATCAGGAACCAACTTTTGCAATAGGTCTTCAGTTAAATGCTGCTTTTGCTCGGCTGTATTAAAAAAATGATAGTGAAGCTCTGGATGCTTTTCTGCCAAAGCTTTTAATTCAGCATGAAAAATTTCTGCACGATTAAAATAAATGACATGAATCTGTTTAAGCTGTTGTTTCAAAGCTTGCTGCAAAAGTGAATAAATTGCAGTAATACCACTACCTGACGCAATTAAAATTGCAGGCTGTTGGCCTTGGTGCAAAGTAAAATCACCTTGGGCCTGTGAAATCTCAATGCACTCTCCGACATGTAATCGTTGAGCTGCACTAGACACCAAGCCTTGTACTTTAATACCTAAAGAGATTTCACCTTGAGGAGTTACTTCAATAATTGAATAACTGCGCTGTTGGTAAACTCCATCTATAAGTAGCGTTAATAGAATACTTTGCCCAGCACGTACCTGATCGAACTTAAAATTACGATTCGGTTTAAGCTTAATAAGCACCATATCAGTATGTAGAGACTGAACTGCGATAACTTCTGCAAGTACGCGTTTCCAAGCCCAAGTCACGTTAATTTTTTGTAAAACAAAATCAACGAAATCTTCTCGGACCAAATGTGGCTGATAACTAAGTGTTGCGTTCATACGTTCCTCTTTTGTATCTGGCTATTTATTTGAGTGAACACATGTTCGTATAGTGAACATATGTACACTATATTTATAAGTGTTCACTCAGTCAACACTTGTTCACTATTTTTTTTATGAAAGTTTGCTCTTTTTTGTTAGACTCTGGCTCACGGTTTAAATAGGTTCTTTTAATGTCGATACGGGATGAACGAAAACAGCAAAGTCGTCAGGCACTTCTAGATGCAGCCTTGCATCTGAGCACGTCTGGGCGTTCGTTCAGTAGTATCAGTTTGCGTGAAGTTGCACGTGAAGTTGGTTTAGTACCGACAGCGTTCTATCGTCATTTTCAAGACATGGATGAACTCGGTAAGGAATTGGTTGACCAAGTTGCCCTACATTTAAAAAGTGTTTTGCATCAACTAGGTCAAAGTTATTTACAACATAAATCGACCAAAACTCAGACCAGCATTGAGCTATTTGTTCAGGCGGTAAATCATAGCCCTAAGCAGTGGCAATTTATGATTTCCGAGCGTTGGGGTGGTTCAGAAACGGTTCGTGCAGCCATTGCTAGAGAAATCGAATTTCTAATTGAAGATCTAACAACTGATCTGACTAAACTCGAAAATTTTAAACATATTCAACAACCTCAAGACTTAAATGTCCTATCCACTATTTTGACTAACATGTCATTTACGTGGGCAATGACGTGGCTCAACCTATCAAAACAATATCAAGGTGAACAGCTCAAGCTCCAACAAACTGCCTTTATTGAAAATGCCTCTACACAAGTTCGCTTACTGTTTAGAGGGATTGCAAACTGGGAACGGTAGAAGCGGCAAATGACAAAAAACAGGTTATGTGGTAATACGTAAAGAGAGAAAGAAAAAGGCTAAAAATTTCGAGAAAAGTCTTTTTCTTTTTACAGGAAGTAAATTATTAGTTAGGCCAAACTGGTGTGGGAATACCTATGAATCTTGATCGTCATACACAGTTTTTGATGCGCAAAGAAAAAATTCTAAGCGTGGCAGAAAAGTTGTTACTAGAAAACAATCAGGAAATTACTCTAGATGAGTTAGTGGCCGAGCTAGATATTGCTAAAGGCACTCTTTATAAGCATTTTAGAAGCAAAAATGAGCTTCTACTTGAGCTCATTATTCAAAATGAAAAGCAAATTTTAGAAATTTCTAAAAAATATAATACAGATTTCAAAGAGTATGCCCCTCATTACATGCTTCACCATTTGCTTACACCTGGAAAAACCATTTTATTGCATCAACTTGAAGAAAATCTGACAATGACAGAGTCTAAGTTGAAGCATCTTTTCGAAGAGCTTTATGAAATCCGCCAACAGCGTATTTTAGCAATTAAAGATATTACGGAAAATTATTTAAAATCATTAAATTACGACATGTCAATTCGTGATTATCTGTCTTATATCTGGTCACTGACTTACGGCGCATCACTGCTTTTAAATTCTACGTATTATCAACGCTCTATTGGTTCTCGCCAAAAATTAATTAATTTATATATTAATCAGGCATTATCGCTGCCAACTCAAACTGTTAATTTTGATGTTTTAAATTTTCAAATTGAAGATGAAAATAAGCAAAATTAATTGAAATATTTCGTGATAATTAACAAAAATTTGAACATCGATATAAATTTTAAGTGAATAAAAATGGGCTTCATATGAAGCCCATTTTTGAAGTAAAGCCTAAACAACTTATTTTGCTTTACGTTCTTTCTCAATTAAATAATTAAGAACTTGAGTAACTTTACCATCTTCACCCTGTACAACATATTTACCATTAACGACAACCGCAGGAACACCTGTTAATTGGTACTGTTGAGCAAGTTTATTTGACTCAGCAACTTTTGCAGTCACAGCAAATGAGTTGTAAGTGCTATTAAACTTCTGTTCAGGCACGCCATAACGAGTAAAGAACTTCGCAGCAGAAGCCTGATCAAAAATTTGCTGGCCATTCACCTGAATCGCATGGAACAATGGTAAATGCGTGCGTTTACGTACACCTAATGCCTCAGATGTATAATAAGTACGTGCCCCTTGTTCCCACATTTTATTCATTGCAGCAGGTGTACGTACAAAACGCACATCGTTAGGAATCTGTTTTAACCACGTTTGCATATGCGGTTCAAGTTTAAAACAGTGTGGACATCCATACCAAAAGAACTCTCGAACTTCGATTTTCCCCGGAACTTCCACTTTGCCTGGATTGGCAATCACGGTGTAGTCTTTACCGGCAACAAAATCTGCTGCCATTACACTACCCGATACGGCCATAATTGCTGCGCTTAAACCACCCAAAACCAATTTTTTCATTGCTACAGCTTTTCCTCTAAGTTGTTATGCATTAGCTTATGCTCTAAATATAAAACAAATATGCTAAATTCGTTTTGCTTCTGTGAAGTTTTTTATTGGGTTTATCGCTTTTTTCCCAATAATCGCTACACTAACGGCGAACTATATCCAAAAAGATAACCCAAGTTTAGAGGTAGCACCATGTCGCAATTGAATGTTGATTTACAAGAAATCGCAAAGTTTGAAGCACTTGCTGCCAAATGGTGGGATCAACATTCTGAATTTCGCCCACTTCATCAAATTAATCCACTACGTTTAAACTGGATTGATGAACGTGTAGGCGGCCTTGCTGGTAAAAAAGTACTTGATGTCGGTTGTGGTGGCGGTATTTTGGCAGAGAGCATGGCACGTCGTGGAGCAGATGTACTTGGTATTGATATGGGTGAGGCACCGCTAGCTGTTGGCCGTTTGCATGCTCAGCAAGACAATGTTCAAAATATTGAATATCGCCAAATTCCTGTAGAAGAATTAGCACAAGAACAAGCAGGTCAATACGATGTGGTCACTTGCATGGAAATGATGGAACACGTTCCAGATCCAGCATCTATTGTAAGAGCTTGTCAGGCTTTGGTTAAACCGGGTGGCCATGTGTTCTTCTCAACCATTAACCGTAACCCAAAATCTTATTTATTTGCCATTATTGGCGCAGAATACGTACTACGCATGTTGCCAAAAGGTACACATGATTATCATAAATTTATTCGACCATCTGAAATGGCACATGACATTCGTAATGCAGGTCTTACTCTAAAAGAAATGACAGGACTGCACTACAACCCACTGACCAAGCATTACTGGTTAGCGCCAAATGTTGACGTTAATTATATGGTTCACACGATAAATACAGGTGCATGATGAAAGCTGTTTTATTTGATTTAGACGGTACTCTTATCGATACGGCTGCCGACTTCATTCGTATTATTCAGCAAATGTGCCGTGATGAAAGACGCCCAATTGTTGATGCCGACCTCATTCGCACTCAGGTTTCTGAAGGTGCACGTGCGATGGTTAAATTGGTCTATCCAGAACTGGATGTGGCCAATCCAATTTTCTTGGCACATCGTCAAAACTTTTTAGATATTTACGGCAATAATATTGTGGTTGATACAGACCTGTTTGAAGGTATGTATCCACTTTTAGAAGAGTTGGAAGCTCAGCAAATTCCGTGGGGTATTGTGACCAATAAACCACGCGGATTAAGTGAATCTCTTTTGGAAAAGTTAAATCTGACCGAACGCTGTGCGGTTTTGGTGTGTCCAGAAGATGTCAGTAAAACTAAGCCAGATCCGGAACCAATGTATTTGGCGGCTAAACAGTTAAATATCCCAGCAAATGAAATTATCTATGTGGGTGACCATCCACGTGATATTGATGCTGGTCGCAATGCCGATATGTATACTATTTTGGCTGCATATGGCTATTTACCAATCGAACATCGTGATGATCTCGCTGCATGGCAGGCCGATTCGATTGTAAATACGGTGACAGAATTACACCATATGTTACGTCAAAAGCTTCCTGCTCTACAGGAAAATCAGCGTATGATAAGTTAACATAAGAGTTTTATAGGCTTTTTTAACAGTTGTTTGTTTTATCAATATAAAAAGAAGGAGGTTTACCAATGAAATATTCAGAATACCAACCTCGTCCGGATCTACTCAAAGATCGAATTATTTTAATCACCGGTGCTGGCGATGGAATTGGGCGAGCTGCCGCTCTGACTTATGCCCTACATGGTGCAACCGTTGTACTGCATGGTAGAACCTTAAATAAACTTGAAGTTATTTATGATGAAATTGAAAGTCTGGGTGCACCGCAACCAGCGATTTTACCATTACAACTTTCGAGTGCTTCTGACCGTGATTATGACTTTTTAGTCGATACGCTCGAAAAGCAGTTTGGACGTCTAGACGGTATTTTGCATAATGCAGGTATTTTAGGTGAACGCGTAGAGCTAGCACATTATCCAACCGAAACTTGGGATGATGTCATGGCAGTTAACTTACGCGCGCCTTTTGCTTTGACTCAAGCATTATTACCACTTTTGCAAAAATCAGAAAATGCCTCTGTCGTATTTACCAGTTCGGGTGTAGGCCGTGAAGCACGTGCTTTATGGGGCGCATATTCTGTCTCAAAAATTGCAATTGAAGCGGTGAGCAAAATTTTTGCAGCGGAACATACTTATCCTAATATCCGTTTTAACTGCATTAATCCAGGTGCAACACGTACTGCAATGCGTGCTAAAGCCTATCCACAAGAAGATCCGAAAACATTACCTACACCAGAGTCGATCTTGCCTGCTTATCTCTATTTAATGGGTGAAGATAGCTTGGCGCTCAATGGTCAAAGTATTGATGCACAGGATTAAAAGTTAAAGATGAAAAGCTAAAGAAAATTACAGCCGATCATCAAATCTGGCTTGCCTATACCTGAAAAGATGTATTCAAGCCTTTTTTATTATTGATAAAAACTCTTGATCTATCCGTAATTTTAATTGAACCATTAAATGATCTTCACAGTTTCTCTGCATTTTGCGCGTAGAGTATTCAACATGAGAGACATCAGATGTAAACGAGGATGCATCATGAAAAAGTTGTTCACAATCTTAACCCTTTCCATAGCTGTACTCACCACAAGTATGGCGAGCTTTGCTGATCCTCCTTTTGACCGAGGCCATGGCCCCAAAGGTCCTAAAGGTGGAGGACCACGCGGTGAATGGAACGATCGTGGGCCAGGATTTGGACGTGATCATGATGAAGATCGTGTCCGTGACGAGCGCCGAATGCGCGAAGAACGTGGTTTTGAACGGCTTAAACAGCATCGCTGGCAGCCTGGTTATGTTATGCCACAGCACTATCGTGGCAATGGCTATAAAGTTGACTATAAAGATAGTAACTTGCCAAAACCAGACCGTAATCAGCAATGGTACAAAATCAACAATGACTATATTTTAGTCGACACTGATTCTAATAATATTGTGAGTATTCGTGGTTTTTAAAGCGATAGAACCTCGCTATCGCTGAGCAAAAAGGATAAAGCCTTATGGTTTTATCCTTTTTTTATTACTTATAGATTTAAAAAAACAAATAGATTTTTATATTCTAATATTTCATATTTTCTTAATTTCTTCTTATTTCATCGTTAGTTTTCACATTTATTCTTCGTAGCCTCCACGATTTATCTGTAATTGTTCACTAATCTTTAGTTATTGAAATTTAATTCATCACTCGAGGTTTACAATGAAAAAACTAACAACAGCGATTGTTCTTTCACTTAGTGGTTTAGTTGCAACAACAGCAATGGCAGCACCAAACGATCATAACCATCATGGCAACTACCAAAACCATGAAGTAAAAACCGTTAAAGTAATTAAAAAAGACGACCATCGTAATGTTTGGCGAGGAGGTCAAGTTGTACCACGTGAATATCAACACTCACGTTATGTGATTGACTATCGTCAGCATCAAAAATTAACGAAACCAGGTCGCTACCAAAAATGGTACAAAGTGAACGGAAATTATGTGCTGGTAAATGAACAAAGCCATAAAATCATTAGAGTGGTTCACTAATTTAAAAAAATTTAAACACCCAAACTTAGATTTGGGTGTTTTTTTATCTAAAACATGCGGCTTTAATCTTTTTTGTTTAGAATCATCTTTATATCTTTTTGCTGTTGATTCGAGATCGGTATGCCAAGCAAGTCTTTAGAAAAGTCGCATAATAACCCCCAGCATTATGTACACTGGTTTCGACACTCAGCGCCCTACATTAATGCTCACCGCGATAAAACATTCGTACTGATGTTCGGTGGTGAAGCAGTCCGTCATCCTAATTTCGAACATATCATTCATGATATCGCGTTACTTCATTCTCTTGGTATTCGCTTAATTCTTGTGCATGGTGCCCGCCCGCAAATTAATCAAAATCTTAAAGAGAAAGGAATTGAAACCCCTTTTTATGACAACAGCCGTATTACTACGCGCGAATCTTTAAGCTGTGTCATGAGTGCCGTAGGCTCTATTCGCCTAGAAATTGAAGCATTGCTTTCTATGGGCTTAGCAAACTCTCCCATGTACGGCGCTCGAATCGATGTCGTATCAGGTAATTTTGTGACTGCTAAACCTTATGGCATTCGTGATGGCATGGATTTCCAGCTTACAGGTGAGGTTCGTTCAATAGACACCGATGCAATTGAACGACACCTTGATAATCATAATATTGTGCTACTGGGGCCAACAGGTTATTCCACTACAGGCGAAGTCTTTAACTTGCGGGCAGAAGAAGTTGCGACCAAAACTGCAACTTATTTAAAAGCAGATAAACTCATTTTTCTTGGGGAGCAACAAGGGCTTCTGAATGAAGATGAACAAATATTACGTGAATTAAGCCCACATCAACTGGACTACTATATTCAACAATATCAAACCATTAGTCCAACACTAACCCTGCATTTGCAACAAGCAAAAAAAGCGTCTTTATCAGGTGTACACCGCGTTCATCTCATTTCCTATGCCTATGATGGCGCCCTTCTCGAAGAGTTATTTACTCGAGATGGTATAGGCACCATGATTACCGATGCGCATTATGAAGAAGTTCGTACCGCCCATATTAAAGATGTGGGTGGTTTAATGAATTTATTGCGTCCCTTGGAAGAAGAAGGCATTTTGGTTTATCGTTCACGTGAACGTCTGGAGCAAGAAATCAGCCAGTTCGCTGTTATTGAACGCGACGGTATGATTCTAGCGTGTGCTGCGCTTTATCCAATTCCAACCGAATTTAACGAAACTCGTTCTGCAGAAATTGCCTGTGTTGCAGTGCATCCAAGTTATCGTAAATCAAACCGTGGTAGCCAAATTCTGCAATTTCTTGAAGAAAAAGCCAAAGAACAAGGTATTCGTCAGCTATTCGTTTTAACAACGCGTACCGCTCACTGGTTTTTGGAACATGGTTTTCATCAAGTCAGCGTTGATGAGTTACCTAATGCCCGTCAGGCGCTCTATAACTATCAAAGGAATTCTTTAGTCTTTAAGAAACTGCTTCCCTAGCCTTTGCTCTTTTTAAGATATTCTTATTTCAGATAAGCTTAGTTAAAAAAGTACAACCATGAACGCTATTAATTTATGGTTGTATTTTTTTAAATTTCTATTTTTAATGTTTTAATATTTTTTTATTTTATTTACATCAACTTACTTCTAATTTATTAAATATATTTCTATTAGATAAATCACTTTTTTGCATAAGTTTATAGCCTATTGTTTTTAGCTTTTTTTTGCATAAATAAAGACCGAATACTTATTTTTTCTGAAATAAAAATCCCTTTAGGGTATCTGCTCATCCAATTATTTTTTCTTTTTCTCTTTCGGGGAGCACGAAATCTCATGGCACTTTTCAACACCACTTCATGGGCAAAATATTCAGTCATCGCAGCCAGCCTTGCAGGAGTGATGATGTTAAGTGGTTGTGCCAAAAAAGAGGAACAGGCCACCACAACTTTAAATATTGGCTATCAAAAATATGGCATTCTTCCTATTTTAAAAGCTCGTGGTGACCTAGAAAAAGTACTAAAAGAACAAGGCGTGCAAGTAAAATGGGTCGAGTTTCCTGCTGGCCCTCAATTGCTTGAAGGCTTAAATGTAGGGAGCGTTTCACTCGGTGAAGCAGGTGAAGCACCACCTATTTTTGCTCAAGCTGCCAATCCAAATTTAGTCTATGTCGCAAACCAACCTGCTGCGCCAAAAGCCGAAGCATTATTGGTACAAAAAGACTCTCCTATCCACTCTATTAAAGATTTAAAAGGCAAACGTGTAGCTCTTAATAAAGGTTCGAATGTTCATTACCTATTATTAAAAGTTCTAGAAGCCAACAACTTAAGTTTAAGTGATATTCAACCAGTTTATTTACCGCCATCAGACGCTCGTGCTGCCTTTGAAAAAGGTGCAGTAGATGCATGGGTCATTTGGGATCCGTTCTTTGCAGCAGCTGAACATCAAATTCAAGCTCGAGTTTTGGCAACAGGTGAAAATTTAGTAAGTAATCATCAGTTCTATCTAGCTGACCGTAAATTTGCAGAAAATAATCCAAAAGTTCTCAATACAGTTGTGCAAACCCTTAACCAGACAACTGAATGGGTGAGTTCACATCAGGATGAAGCTGCGAAACTACTCGAAAAACCTACAGCACTTGAGTTTGATGTACTCAAAACTTCCATTTCACGTATGGGTTTTGGAGTTCAGCCAATCTCTGACAAGGTGGCACAAGAACAACAACAAGTAGCTGATGCCTTTTATGCGCAAAAGCTCATTCCTAACAAGCTCACCATTCAAGACGCCATTTTAAAACTGAAATAAACCCAGCTTGGGCACGGCTTAAATAATCATATAAATGCTGTGCCTGACCTCAAGGGGAACAAGGATATCAATATGCAACATCAGTCATTATTTAATACGAGTCAGTGGGTACAATTAGCTAAACAAATCAGTGCAGTCACTGTATTAGGTTTAACAATCGCAGCGCCAGCTTGGGCAATTGATCCAACTGTAAAAGAACTTCGTATTGGTTTTCAAAAAAGTTCGATTAACTTTGCGATTGCCAAACAGCAAAAACTATTTGAACAAGAATTTCCAAATGCAAAAGTTACTTGGAATGAGTTTCCTGCTGGACCACAAATTTTAGAAGCTTTGGCTGTCGGTTCCCTTGATGTCGGTGTTACTGGGGACACTCCTCCAGTCTACGCACAAGCAGCTGGAAAGCCTTTATATTACATTGCCTATGAAGCAGCTAAACCACTAGCATCAGCAATTTTAGTTCCTAAGAGCTCGCAGCTAAAACAACTTAAAGACCTTAAAGGCAAACGTATTGCGCTGCAAAAAGGTTCGAGCTCACATTACTTACTTGTACAAGCTGTACGTAAAGCAGGCCTAAACTGGAGTGACATTACTCCGATCTGGCTTACACCTGCCGATGCTCGCGCAGCATTTCAAAAAGGTGCTGTTGATGCATGGGCCATTTGGGACCCTTACTTCGCTTCAGCACAACTAGAAGATCAAGCTCGTGTTCTTGCATCAGGTAAAGGCTTAAGCCCGAACTATACATTTTATTTAGCAGCTCCAGATTTTGTTAAACAACATCCGAAAGCTGTTTCTGGACTCATCAAACAAATTAATCAAGCTGATAAATGGGTTCAAAGCCATCAAGCAGAAACGGCAACAGCCATTGGCCAAAGCACAGGACTAAAGCCTGCGACCAGTGACTTATTTATTAAACGCCGTCCTCGTCCTTCCTCAGCCGCTCCGCTAAACAGCAAAGTGATTGCTGAGCAGCAGCAACTCGCAGACATCTTTACTCAACAAGGCATCATTCCAAAGCCAATCAGCATCAAACAAGCTGTTTGGATTGCCAAGTAATTTCAATAGACATATAGGTAATGCACATGAAAATTTTCTGGTTTATTCCTACCCACGGTGATAGTCGCTATTTAGGTACAAGTAAAGGCGCTCGTCAGGTTGACCATGCCTATATGAAGCAAATTGCTGTAGCGGTAGATAATTTAGGTTATGAAGGTGTACTTATTCCAACTGGTCGTTCATGTGAAGATCCTTGGATTACGGCGGCTAGCCTGATTGATGCAACTCAACACCTTAAATTTTTAGTTGCGTTACGTCCAGGAGTAACAACACCGGCTTTGGCAGCTCGTATGGCTGCAACATTTGACCGCTTGTCGAATGGTCGAGTGTTACTCAACTTAGTGACTGGTGGTGATGAGGCCGAACTACGCGGCGATGGTTTATATGAAGATCACTCAACGCGTTATCAAACTGCCAATGAATATGTAAAAATTTGGCGTGAAATTTTGACGCGTTCACATACGGGTGAAGCTTTTACATTCCACGGTGAACGCTTACAAGTAGACGATGCAAAACTACTTTACCCACCTGTTCAAAAGCCTTATCCACCACTTTGGTTTGGCGGCTCTTCAGACGTCGCTGTCGATCTTGCAGCTGAGCAAGTCGATACTTACCTTACATGGGGTGAACCACCAGAAGCAGTTAAACAAAAAGTCGAACATGTTCGTGCCAAAGCTGAGGCTAAAGGTCGTAAATTAACTTATGGCATTCGCTTACACGTGATTGTTCGCGAAACCAACGAACAAGCTTGGGCAGCAGCGAACGAGCTTATCCAATATCTTGATGATGCAACTATTGCTGCAGCACAGAAAAAATTTGCACAAATGGACTCTGTAGGCCAACAACGTATGGCAGCCCTCCACGGCGGTAACCGTGACAAACTTGAAGTATCTCCAAACCTTTGGGCAGGTATTGGCTTAGTTCGTGGTGGTGCTGGTACAGCACTTGTAGGTGACCCAGAAACAGTTGCTGCCCGCATTCAGGAATATGCTGATTTAGGTATCGATACTTTTATTTTCTCGGGCTATCCACATCTTGAAGAATCGATCCGTTTTGCAGAGTTGGTCTTCCCGTTATTACCAATCGAAACTCGCGCTAAACTTGCTCAGCCAAATTTAACCGGTCCATTCGGTGAGATCATTGCCAATAACTATGTTCCAGACGAGAAGAAGCAAAATAGTTCCGTCAAGGAGCCTGCATGAGCAAAGACGAAAGTATTGTTTCACGTGGAACAAAACAAATCGGGCAGCGTTTGCTGCCTTGGATTTTCCCTATTGTTCTATTGCTTGTTTGGCAAATTGCCTCAAGCTCGGGTCTTTTAGAGAACCGTATTTTGCCTGCACCAACTGCTGTGGTTTCCGCTTTTTGGCATCTACTCGTTAGTGGAGAATTATGGCATCACGTTAAAGTAAGTGCTGGTCGCGCTTTGATTGGTCTTTTGGTTGGTGGCGGCTTAGGTTTGCTCTTAGGTTTACTTAATGGCTCTTCACGCTTCGCCTCTACCCTGCTCGATACGACTCTGCAAATGATTCGTAACATCCCAGCATTAGCACTTATTCCACTCGTAATCTTGTGGTTCGGTATTGATGAAACAGCGAAATTATTCTTGGTCGCAGTAGGTGTTTTCTTTCCCATTTATATTAATACCTATCACGGTATTCGATCAGTTGACCCGCAATTGATCGAAATGGGTAAAAGTTACGGCCTTTCTCGGTGGCAGCTTTATAAAGAAATTATTTTGCCAGGTGCAATGCCTTCTATTTTAGTAGGTCTACGCTTTGCTTTAGGTTTGGTTTGGGTATTGCTCATTGTCGCTGAAACCATTTCAGCTCAAGCAGGTATTGGTTATATGACCATGAATGCACGTGAGTTCTTACAAACAGATGTAGTTCTGGTCGGTATTCTTCTGTACGCCTTACTAGGCAAACTGGCCGATGTTTTAGCACAGCTTTTAGAACGCTATTTACTACGTTGGCACTCTGGATATCAGAAATAAGGGAGCTTAGAACATGACAAATCTGAATTTAAATATTAATCAGAATGAAGTGCAGCTCATTCCGGAAGAACCAACAGAATCTCAAGAACCTGTATTAGGTGCAGAGATTCTGATTGAGCAACTTTATAAATTCTATGGCGAGGTAAAGGTTCTTGAAGATCTTGACCTACACATCCAGCCTGGTGAGTTTTTAGCAATTGTTGGTCGAAGTGGTTGTGGCAAAAGTACGTTACTACGTTTAATTGCTCAACTTGAAAAAGCCAGTTTTGGAGAAATCAAATTCAAATCTGCTCGACATTTGCGTGAAGGCATTACTAACGATGATATTCGAGTAATGTTCCAAGACCCACGCCTACTTCCTTGGAGAAATATCCTTCAAAATGTTCAACTGGGTTTACCTAAAGCCCAACATGCTTTAGCAGAAGAATTACTGGAAAAGGTGGGTTTAAAAGAAAAATCAGGACAATGGCCTTCTCAACTCTCAGGTGGCCAACGTCAGCGTACAGCCTTAGCACGTGCACTATCGCATACGCC
Organism: Acinetobacter sp. IRS14; assembly: GCF_034650275.1. Classification (NCBI taxonomy): domain Bacteria; kingdom Pseudomonadati; phylum Pseudomonadota; class Gammaproteobacteria; order Moraxellales; family Moraxellaceae; genus Acinetobacter; species Acinetobacter sp. IRS14. The sequence continues at coordinate 9,339 of NZ_JAOVFN010000019.1, read as the reverse complement.
ACGCATTTTATTGCTTGATGAGCCTTTAGGTGCATTAGATGCTCTAACCCGGCTTGAGATGCAAAGCTTGATTGAGCGCTTGTGGAAAGAACAAGGTTTTACTGCCATTTTAGTCACACACGATGTAAGTGAAGCAGTGCAATTAGCTGACCGTATTATCTTATTAGATAAGGGCCAGATTGCTCAAAGTTTCCAAGTTAATCTTCCACGCCCGCGTAAAAAGAGCATTACTTTTGCACAACTTGAACAACAAGTACTCGATGCAGTTTTGGCAACTTAAGATTGCGATGAGTAATCAGAAATACTCAACCGAAAAATGCCCAATTTACGAGCAATAAAACTGCTGTTTTATTGCTCTTTTTTAGGGCGAAATTTAAAAAATATTTTTAAGAATAACAATAAACTAGTGAATCTCTCTATTTTTTGCACAATAGTATATCTATTACGCAAATAACTAGCCGTTTTTTGATTAAAAAAGCAAGACACCTGTGCACAAATCAAACAATTTCCCTTACAATGGGAGTATTATTTTTTTAATTATGCAGCAGATGGAACAAAAAAAGAGTACCCAAAAGCGCAATCAGCTTCTTGCTGCCGCCCTTGACGTATTTTCAGTCTATGGGTTCACTGGCGCAAGTCTGGATGAAATTGCCCAACTCGCCGACATGCATAAGTCGAATATTTTCTATTACTACGAAAATAAAGAGTCTTTATACGTAGAAGTGCTCACAACCGTTTTACAAAAATGGTTAGCTCCCTTACAAACTCTAGAAGCTGAATTAGAACCAGCCGAAGCCTTATCTCACTATTTAATACAAAAAATCGAACTGTCTCGTAGCCAACCGAAAGCATCTAGATTGTTTGCATTAGAAATCATTCAAGGCGCTCCTCATATTTTACCTATACTCAAAGGACCATTAAAAAAACTATTTAAGCGCAAAGCTAAAGTCATTCAGACTTGGCAAGAAGAAGGAAAGATTTCACCAGATATCGACCCGGAATTATTAATCTTAAACATTTGGGGCCTTACGCAAAACTATGCAGATTTTGCTACCCAAATGGAAATGGTGACCGGAAAAACACTGCGTAACCGAAGCATGTTCCAACGCTCAATTGAGCATACAGTCCACCTAATGCTCTACGGCGTATTACCTCGTTAAAACCAAAAAAAGATCGGCAAATTTGCCGATCTTTTTTAGAAGTAATTTTGATAAAGCGCTAAAAGTTTTTGAGCACCTAATAATAAATTTTCTTCCCAATCTATATGTGCAGTGTCATCTGCACCATCAGTAATATATTTTACCGAAATCAGGCGTACACCTAACTTATGGCAGACTTTGGCTAAGGCATATCCTTCCATATCCACTACATCACAAGCTACTTTTGGCTGACCCGTTTCAAATGAATCTCCAGTTCCACAAATTGCTTTTGGCAAATCAGCAAAATGTGATTGAAGATGAATTTCAGCTGGCAAGTGATCATCTAACGGCGTTACACCTACTTCAAACCCTAGGGGTGAAACATCCATATCACGTTGTACAAAAGTCTTCACCTCGACCAAATCATGTCGATTAAACGCAGAGCTTCCAGCTGTACCTAGATTAATTAAAGTTTTACAGCCAGTTTTTTGAATAACCTCAAATGCTTTAAAGGCAGCATTAATCTTACCAATACCACTGTAATGGACTTCAACACCTGCCTGTTCAAACAAACCTTTAGATTCATTAGGAAGTGCCATAATTAAAGCAATATCAGTGTTCATTCAAAAAGCTCAAATCAAAATTAAATAAATTAGAAAATAAGTATAAATCAGGTGCAAAAGCTTTTTGCACCTTTTCATCATTACTGCATTTTTTGTTGTAAAGCGATTAAACACGGAGAAAAGAACAGTTGGCCGCTATATGCGCCTGCTAGCGTTTTCTTCATTACCACACCCCACATTGTCAATAATAAAAGACTCAATGCCACAGCAACGTATTGTAAAAATACAATTTCAACCTGATGCCCTAAATTAAACAATGCAAGAATAAATACGCCTAATGGAAAGGTTAGGCCCCACCAACCCAAATTGAATGGAATACCTGTCTTTGCGTGACGAAGCGTTGTTAAAATTGCAAGACCAAGCCACCATAACCCGAAGCCTAAAAGCACAAGACTGCCCACAACTCCTAAAGCTTGAAAGACATTCGCAAATTGGTGAAATCCTACGTTTGGCGCTACTCTTTGGGCCTGCTCTCCTAGCAATAAGAGACCTAAAGCACCTGTACCAATCGGTCCTAAAGACAACCAGCTAGAAATTGCGACTTCTTTTTCCGGTAACTGATGTAAAGCCATACGCAACATTAAAATCGTCAAAATAGCGAATGCGGGTAAAACAGAAATTCCCCAGAGTACGTAGCCCACCATTAATAAATGAAAGCTATGCAAATCTGCTGGTAAATGCGCAACTAACATGCCCACAGAACTTGCTGCTACTTCACATGCAACCACAGGTAAAAGCCAGATTGCAGTCATGGTATGTAGCTGATGGTTCTGACGGCTAAACATACAAAACGGTACGATCCACGCAATTGCTAGTGCTAAAAAGACATCGATGTACCATAAAGCTTGAGCAATATGTATCGCAACTTCACCGTAAAGCCCAACACCGAAGCTTAAAAAGCCATTTAGTATTGTAGCGAGCCCCATCGGAATAGTGCCTAAAAACAAACTCATATTGGGATGGTTAAATATTTGCTTCGCTTCATGAGGGAAAAGAAACCACCGCAATAAATAAAGACCTGAAAAAACACTAAATAGGACAATATTGAATTGCCATAACAAAGTTGCTAGCGTGAATAAAAATGATTGAGCAAATGGAAGCTGAATTAAAATCATACTTACCACGCCAGTACCCATAGTCGCTGTAAACCAATTTGGAGTAAAATGTCGTATAACATCTTTGCTATGATTTAATTGGTAAAAGGGTTTTTTCATTTTAGTTCTCTAATCAAAGAGTGGATAAAGATATAGTAGAGCAAACCTTTAATAAGAAAAATTGATTTATTTTTATTTAATTCATCAGTATTTTAAATATACAAATATTCATGTTGAAAAATAACTGAGTAAAAACACAACAACAAGACGAATCTGTGAGATTATGGCAATATATAGCCCTTGCAAAAATAGCCATATTTTAAGTTCATGAAACTGCTTCGTCTTAATGCGTTATCGCCCAATTTTCAGTTACCTCAAACAGCGGTAACTATTGGTAATTTTGATGGTGTCCATTTAGGTCACCAAGCGATGATTGCTCAACTCAAAAAAATTGCTGCAGCACAAGGCTTAAAAACATTGGTTATGATTTTTGAGCCACAACCTCTTGAATTCTTTAAAGGCTACGATGCCCCTCCTCGTATTAATTCCCTACGAGAAAAAGTTGAATACCTAGCTGAGCTTGGGGTTGATTACATTGCAGTTGCTAAATTTGATCAGCATTTCCGTAGTATGAGCGCGTCTGCTTTTGCAGACTTATTAAAAGATAAATTAAACGCGCAGTCTTTGGTTTTAGGAGATGACTTTCATTTCGGTAAGGACCGTCAAGGCAACAGCGAATTTTTAAAAGATTACGGATTTGGGGTCACAAATTTACATACAATTGAACTTGAAGGTGAACGCGTAAGTTCAACTCGTATTCGCCAAGTGCTTCAGGTAGGAAATCTTGCCTTAGCTGCCAAATTATTAGGTCGTCCTTACAGTATTACTGGACGAGTTCAATATGGCGACCAGATTGGCCGAACTCTGGATTTTCCAACGATTAATGTTCGCCTCAACCGCCACAAGCCATGTTTAAATGGGATTTATGGTGTTGAAGTCATTTGTGAAACAACCTCACTTACTCAAAAAGTGCGTCAAGATACACCCGAAAAACCGGGAATTGCCGGATATCATGAAAACAGCCTCTATGGCGCAGGACATGTCGGTACACGTCCAGCCATTCAGCAAGAACACCCAGAGTGGAGATTAGAAGTACATTTCCCTGATGTTTCTGCTAATCTGTATGGCTTATTTATGCGGGTGACTTTCCTTCACTATCTTCATGGTGAATTGAACTACCCTTCGCTTGAGGCACTTAAGGCAGGAATTGATAATGACGTGCAGCAGTTACGACAATACCGTAACGACACGACACAATTTCCTTTTTAATTCGAATTTTGATTGTAAAACATGTCGGCTCCCAAGCTGATTAAACTGGATGAAAACTTGCATGAGCGATAAGCAAACTCCTGAGAATGCAGTGGACTACAAAGCCACGCTAAACCTGCCGGATACTCAATTTGCAATGAAAGCAAATTTGGCAGTACGTGAAGTGAAATGGTTAGAAGAGTGGTATACCGACAACATTTATCAGCAGATTCGTGCATCGCGTATTGGCAAGAAAAAATATATTTTGCACGATGGCCCTCCATATGCGAACGGTACAATTCACTTAGGTCACGCAGTCAATAAAGTACTCAAAGACGTGATTGTAAAAAGCCGTACTTTGGCTGGTTTCGACGCACCTTATGTTCCGGGTTGGGACTGTCATGGCTTGCCAATTGAGCTAAAAGTTGAAGAAAAAGTAGGTAAAGTTGGCGAAAAAGTTGATGCAGCTACTTTCCGTAAACTTTGCCGTGAATATGCTCTAAAACAAATTGATTTACAGCGTACTGACTTTAAACGTCTTGGTATTTTAGGTGATTGGGATAATCCTTATCTCACCATGAACTATAAACAAGAAGCCGATATTGTTCGTACTTTAGGCTTAATCCAGAAAAATGGTCATATCCAGCCGGGCTTAAAGCCAGTGAACTGGTGTATGGACTGTGGTTCAGCACTTGCTGAAGCTGAAGTTGAATATGAAGATAAAAAATCTGACGCAATTGATGTTGGTTTTGGTGTTGTAGATCTTAAAGATTTAAGTGCCCGTTTAAACGTAGAAGTTCAAGATCCAACAGATATTGTGATCTGGACAACTACGCCGTGGACATTACCAGCTAACCAAGCGGTTGCATTGCATGCCGAAATTGAATATCAATTGGTACAAGTAACTACTGAGCGCGGTAAGCAGAACTTCATTCTTGCTAAAGACTTAGTTGCTTCAGCAATTGAGCGTTACAAGCTTGAAAACCCAGTTGTTTTAGCTGACTTTACAGGTTCAGCTCTTGAAAACCTTACTTTACAACACCCTTTACTTACTGATCGTCAAGTTCCAGTGATTTTGGGCGAACACGTTATTGCAACAAGCGGTACAGGTGCAGTACATACAGCACCTGGCCATGGTGCAGACGACTATAAAGTAGGTCTTCAATACAACCTTAAAGTAGACAATCCAGTCGGTGGTAACGGTGTTTATTTACCAACTGCTCCAATCTATGCTGGTGAGCACATCTATAAAGCCAATCCAAAGATTATTGAAGCTTTAGGTGCTGTAGGCCGTTTATGGGCTCATCAACCAATTAAACACAGTTACCCTCACTGCTGGCGTCATAAGACTCCTATTATTTTCCGTGCTACACCACAATGGTTCATTAGCATGGATCAAAAAGGCTTACGTGAAGGCGCGCTTAACGCGATTGAAAACGATATCGAGTTTGTACCGAACTGGGGTAAAAACCGTATTGAATCAATGATTGAAGGTCGTCCGGACTGGTGTATCTCACGTCAACGTACTTGGGGTGTTCCAATTCCTTTCTTCGTTCATAAAGATACGAATGAATTACACCCTCGTACACCTGAACTCATCGAAGAAGTTGCTCAACTGATCGAACAGGAAGGCATCGAAGCATGGTTCAAACGTGAAGCAAAAGACTTCATCGGTGAAGATGCGGAACAATACAACGCCGTTCGCGATACGCTTGATGTATGGTTCGACTCTGGTACAACACATTACGCTGTACTTGAGCAACGTGAAGAATTAGAAAGCCCTGCTGATTTATATTTAGAAGGTTCAGACCAACACCGTGGTTGGTTCCAATCTTCTTTATTAACCTCTATGGCAATTCACAATCGTGCACCATATAAAGCCTTGTTAACACATGGTTTTACAGTGGATGAAAACGGTCGTAAGTTGTCGAAATCTTTAGGCAACTACATTCCGCTTGAAGAAATCATCAAACAGCTTGGTGCTGATGGTTTACGTCTATATGTAGCTTCTAGCGACTATCGCTATGAAATTGCAGCGTCTAAAGAAATCTTTAACCGTGTAAGTGATAGCTACCGTCGTATTCGTAATACCCTACGTTTCTTGCTTGCGAACCTAAATGGTTTCAAACCAAGTACAGATGCTTTAGCAGTAGATGATCTTATTGCTCTAGATCAATACATCTTGCAACGTGCGAATGAAGTACAACAAACCATTATCACTGCTTACGAAGAAATGAACTTCCATGTAGTGTGTAGCGCGTTAACAAGCTTCTGTATTAATGACTTAGGTGGTTTCTACCTAGACATTATTAAAGATCGCCAATATACGACTAAGGCTGACTCACAAGCACGTCGCTCTGCACAAACAGCGCTTTATCATATTGTTCAAGCATTTATCCGTTGGATGAGCCCAATCTTAAGCTTTACCGCTCAAGAAGCATGGCCACTGATTCCAGAACAAACTGAAAAATATGTATTTACTTCAGAATGGTATGACTTGCCTGTTTCATCAAAAGCAAACCTGCTTTCTGAAGAAGATTGGCAAACATTGATTAGCGTAAAATCTGCAGTAAATAAACAGATTGAAGCAGCTCGTAACGCTAAACTTGTCGGCAGTAATCTTTCAGCCAAAGTTGAACTTTGGGCAAATGAATCATTACAAACAGTTTTAAACCAACTGGCTGATGAACTCCGTTTTGTTCTTATTACCTCTCAAGTAGTAGTACATCCATTTGCTGAGCAAGGTGAAGCAACTGAAATGGAAGGCTTACGTGTACAAATATCTGCAGCTGAAGGTGAAAAATGTGCACGTTGCTGGCACGTCCTTCCAGATGTAAATACACATGCCGATCATCCTGGTTTATGTGGTCGTTGTATTGTGAACGTCACTGGTCGTGGCGAAGTGAGAAAATATGCCTAATTCACAAGCTAAAAAAGGCTTATTCCAGTTTTATCCACACAATCTCATTTGGCTTGGACTCTCTGTCCTTGCCATTGTTTTGGATCAATGGACAAAATGGATTGCAAGTACACATCTGAACTACGCAGATCCAGTGCCTGTGCTTCCATTTTTAAACTGGACACTATTACATAACTATGGTGCAGCCTTTAGCTTTTTATCAGATGCAGGAGGATGGCAGCGCTATTTCTTCACATCTTTAGCAGGCTTAGTTTCAATCCTTTTTGTATTTTGGTTGCTTCGTATGCCTAAAAAAATGGTGGTGCTACCTGTAGCCATCGCTTTAATTTTAGGTGGAGCTTTAGGCAATTTAATTGACCGTATTACCCTAGGTTATGTAGTCGATTTCATTCATGTTTATTACCAAAATCATCACTTTCCAGCTTTTAACATTGCGGACAGTGCTATTACCTTAGGTACCATCTTGCTACTCATCGATACATTCTTCCTTGAGAAGCAACGCAACCAAAATTCGGATGCATAATATGACCGAAATTATCCAACCTAACGAAGAAATTCGTATTACAGACGGCTCTAAAGTCGATCTACACTTTTCTGTCGCTATTGAAAATGGTGTAGAAATCGATAATACACGTAACCGTGAAGAACCTGTTACCTTGACTATTGGTGACGGAAATCTTTTACCTGGCTTTGAAAAAGCATTATTTGGTTTACGTGCTGGAGACCGCCGTACAGTGCATCTTCCACCAGAAGATGCATTTGGCCCATGGAATCCGGAAAATATTCAAACTTTCGATACAGTTAAGTTTGAACAACGTCCTATTCCTGGTCATATGATTGAGTTTGAAGATAAAGCAAAAACAACGTTATTCGGTGTAGTGAAGTCAGTTAATGATGACATTACAGAAATTGATTTTAATCACCCGTTAGCTGGAAAAAACATTACCTTTGAAGTAGAAATATTCAAGGTTACTCCTGAAGGCCAACAAGGCATTAAACTCATGTAAATAAAAAAGCCCTCTCAATGAGGGCTTTTTTATTATCCAATTTTTTTCATAGCATAAGAATCCTTACAAATTCTATATTCTCAGCTACCCATGTAATGAATTAAGTTATAAGTATAAAAATCCTCGGGAAAAATACATGCTGGTCTATATTGTCGTGGGAAGTGTTCGTGAAGGACGTACAGCAATTAAAATTGCTAATTGGGTAGAATCAACAATTCCAACATTAGGTCTAAACGATTTCCAAACCGAAGTAGTCGATTTAAAAGAATGGGATTTACCTCTATTTTCAGGATCTCATCCACCCGCTACCGGAATTTATGATCAACCTAAACAACAAGAATGGGCAGACAAAATTGCTCAGGCAGATGCTTTTATATTTATTAGCCCAGAATACAACCACGGTTACAGTCCCGCTCTAAAAAATGCCCTGGACTATGTAGGCAAAGAATGGAGTGGTAAACCAGCTGCATTTATTGGTTATGGTTCAACGAATGGTTCTCGATCTATTAGCCAAATACGTCAAGTCACCTCAAGTTTAAGTATCATTGATCCCAATGCTGTAATAGAGATACGAGATATCTTTAAACGCAATAAAGATGAAAAATTCGAAGCTAATGAGTTTGAAGTAAAAGGGCTTCAATCTATTGTTGAGAAACTACAGAAATATCACTTATCTTAAATTTTAAAAAGGCCTCTATAAACAAAATAGGGGCCTTTTATTTTTATAAGCTTTTTAAATAATTTACTACGTGTATATTACCAGCCATTTCTGCAAGCTGTAACGCTGTATATTCGCTTTTATAAGCGACTTGAGCACCTTTTCCTACCAAGAGTTTAACTATCTCTAAATGATCATTTTCAGCAGCTGCTTGCAAAGCACTATAGCCTTCATCATCTGCCTGATTGGGATCTTGCCCTTCTAAAAGCAGTTGCTCTACCTGATCTAGGTTCCCCAAAGAAGCCCAATATATTAATTCAGGAAGAGAGAGTTCTTCATCATCTTCAGGTATTGAAGAGAAATAATTAATTTTCACGTAAACACCTAAAAATAAGAAAATTCATCATTATTATATTCATAGAACATGCTTGATATGCAAATCTGATTTTAAAGCTGTATTTTCATTAAGCTAAACTCTTCAATTCATTTAATTTCCCATAAAGCAACACCCCGGGCTCCTTCGAGACCGGGGTGTTTAGAATAATGAGCTGGCGATGACTTACTCTCACATGGGAAACCCCACACTACCA
>NZ_JAOVFN010000018.1:0-79024 GCF_034650275.1 Acinetobacter sp. IRS14 | reverse complement strand
AACCTTCGCCACGTACCGGAATGAAATTTGCCGGTGCAAAAACTGGAACCATCCAGTCGTTAAAGTTGCTTCGAGTTACAGAAATTGGCTGTTCCATGCTTACCTCAGTATTTATTTAATATATTCGATAACACTTAATTTTGAATAATTCAGAAAAAGGGGCTGAACAAATAACCCTATAACATCCTTAATATTTGCTCAGACCACTTTTCCTAAAAGTAATTTCCGCAGATTAGCCTGGGAAAATACCACGCTCTTTACGAGCTTTTAAAATACGCTCACATGCCAAGATGTAAGCTGCTGTACGTAAAGTACAAGCGTTGCTATTCGCTGTGTTCCAAACGTCATCCATAGCTTGAACCATCAATTTGTCTAAACGCTCATTGATTTCTTCTTCAGTCCAGAAATAGCTCGCCATGTCTTGAACCCATTCGAAGTAACTTACAGTTACACCGCCGGCGTTACATACAACGTCAGGTACTACAACAATGCCACGCTCAACTAATACGTCTTCAGCTTTAGGATAAGTCGGGCCGTTTGCGCCTTCTAAAATCAACTTAGCTTTAAGTTTTTGAGCACGCTCAACAGTGATTTGACCTTCCAATGCAGCAGGAACAATAATGTCAACTTCTGCTGTCCAGAAATCTTCATCAGCAATTGATTGCGCGCCAGCGAAGCCGCCAATACCGCCTTGATTTGCATTTACGTGATCACGTAAAGCTTCAAGATCAATACCATCAGCATTGAAAATAGTGCCTGTATGGTCTTGAACGTGTGTAACTTTCGCTTTTGATTCAACAAATAAGAAAGCAGCTTCACTACCTACGTTACCAAAACCTTGAATAGCGATTTTCGCGCCTTCAATTGGTAAATTGATTTTTGCAGCTACTTCACGACCTGTAACGAATACTCCACGACCAGTCGCTTTAACACGACCTAAAGAGCCACCTAAGTGAACTGGCTTACCAGTTACAACACCAGTTACTGTATAACCTTGGCTTGTAGAGTAAGTATCCATCATCCAACCCATGATATTGGCATTTGTACCAACGTCTGGAGCTGGGATATCTTTTTGAGGCCCGATAATGTGACCGATTTCAGTCGTATAACGACGAGTTAAACGCTCTAATTCACGATTAGATAATTTACGTGGATCAACACGGATACCACCTTTTGCACCGCCAAATGGCAAGTTCAAAACAGCAGTTTTAATTGTCATCCATGCAGACAACGCCATAACTTCGTTCAAATCAACATTCGGATGGTAACGAACACCGCCTTTACCAGGACCACGAGACAAGTTGTGTTGTACACGATAGCCTTCAAAGTGCTGAATAGAGCCGTCATCCATTACAATTGGCACGTCTACAATAAGTGCACGTTTTGGACGTTTTAAAGTGTCGATAAACTCAGCTAAGTGGTCTAAGTACGGAGCAACACGGTCAATTTGAGCCAAGTAAGTTTGCCATGCATCGCTGTGTTCGTTTACGTATGAAAGATCTGACATCTTTTTTCCTATATACCTTCATAGACTCAGATTTGATAAATCTGTAATCTTTATTATTTAGCAACTAAAACCCTGAAATAACAGTGCTTTAGTTTATTTACTAAATCTTTTGCTCTTCTAAAGCATCAGATTTTTTAAATTCCATTTGTTGGTACTAAAAGTACGATTTACTTTTATATACCGATATCTTTTACAAGTTTTCTTTTGTCTAAATTGCTGTTTATAAAGAGAGTTTTATAAAAGCAAAAAACTAGCCACAACCCACTAAAACCAGCCGGCTGAAATATAAATACAAAAGAAGTGACATAACCGTTTGGGAGTTAAAAAGAACTATGATTTACAAAAACCATGAGTCCATAAAATTTTTTTGACTAATCGATAGATCCCTCCATTAGTCTTTTTAAAATAAACTTTGTTCAATAATCCTACAGATTAATTATTTCCACACATACTGCTTAAAATTAAGCCGTAACATAGATATAAAATCTTCCAATAAATATAGCATAGAGCAAGCTCATTTAGAACATTTTAAAATAAATAAGAAGAGAAAAAATAATCAAATCGAACTGACATTTATAATAAAAAAACAACAAATATTAAAAAATCCTTAACTTTAATAAAAAAATATTATAGAAAACACACAACCATAAATACAAAAAATGTAAATATTTTTATTAATATATAACAATAACTTAATAACTTTTAATTTTTAAAAAACCATCAAAAAATTATCTATTCTTCACATTAAATCCATATTACGTTCATTCAACCCTTATATTCCAAAAAACTAAAAACAGCTCTTTATTAAATAACAAGACTAAACATAGACTTAATCAAATATTTATAATAAATAAATATTAATAAAATCCGATCAGTGGTAAATTTATAAAACAATATTTGTTTTTATGATCAAAAATAAAAATTCATTTTTAAAAAAAATATATAAAATCCTCCCTTTTCTAATTTCCTACAGGCAATAAAAAAGCCCCAAATGGGGCCTTTAGACTATGCTACAGAAAGCATATCTTTGCTTAGCTCTACACCGCATCTTTCTTGTGATAAAAAATGAAATAGCTCGCATAACACACAAGAATGAAAACAATACAACAGATGAAGCCAACCTGCATCGAAGGATCAAATACCATACTAATACAAGTAATAGCACAGAACAGACCACCCACGATTGGAGTCAAAGGAAATAAAGGAGCAGCAAAACGCAAATCTTTTGCAGTTTTACCTGATTTATACCACTGTCTACGGAAGTTGAATTGAGATACACAAATTGCAATCCACACTACAACCATGGTGAAAGCAGCAACACCCAATAAATTCTTAAAAATAGTTTCAGGTGCAAATTGCTCTGAAAGTAACCCTGGTATAGCACCCAGCATTGTGACCACAATAGCTACAATAGGTGTTCCTGAAGGTGTAAGTTTAGAAAAGATTTTTGGTAATTGGTTCTTTGCAGAAAGCGACCACATCATACGTGAAGCAGCAAACAAACCAGAATTTGCAGCAGAGAGTAAAGCCGTAATAATCACAAAGCGAATAATATCTTCGGCATATGGGATACCAATATAATTAAACACAGTCACAAAAGGACTATTACTCACCTCATTACCACTTAAACCAGCAAGCTGGAATGGTAACAATGAACTAATTACAACAATTGTGCCGACAAAGAAAATCAGTAGTCGCCAAATAGCAGCATTGATTGCTTTAGGAACTGTCTGTGCTGGATTCTCTGCCTCCCCAGCTGCCACACCAATTAATTCTGTACCCGAAAAAGCAAAATTAACAATCAGCATGGTTGTAAAAATTGGAAATAACCCATGTGGGAACCAGCCTTGGGCAGTTAAATTGCTAAACAACGGCGCAGTTTCGTGTCCGTGATAAGGAATGAAGCCAAAAATCGCCAGCAAACCCAAGCCAATAAAAAAGATAATTGTGACAACTTTCACAAGTGCCAGCCAAAACTCTGACTCGGCAAATAATCGCGTTGAACTAATATTAATGAAAAAAACCAAGGCACCAAAACATAGCGTCCAAGCCCAAACCGAAGTAGAAGGAAACCACTCCCGAACCAGTAAAGCTGCGGCGGTAAATTCAGTTCCTAAAGTCGCGGTCCAAGTTAACCAATATAACCAAGTGATCATATAGCCCGTACCCGGACCAATATAGCGACGAGCGTACTCACCGAATGATCCAGATTCCGGCACATGTACCGCAAGCTCACCAAGACATAACATTACGGTATAGGCAATTAAACCGCCTAAAAAATAAGAAATAATTGCGCCAATTGGGCCAGCTTGGGAAATTACATCACCCGACCCTAAAAAAAGACCTGTACCTATGGCACCGCCAAGGGAGATCATCACCAAATGTCGAGTACTCATTGCTCGTTTCAAAGGTGCAGAACTTCCATGTTGCGATGCATCATTATTCCGATAATTTAATGATTGCATATAAAAAACTGTAACGACAATTTAGTAAAAAATCATTTTAGGAGAAAAAAATAAATATGCAATTATCTTTGAATAGTGAACTTATTTTAAGCAACCCCATTCTCTTTAAATAAAATAAATAACAAAAACATAATCTTATAAAAAAACATCGTTATTTATGTATTTTAATTAACCTGATACTATTTCTATAATTTATATATTAATAAAACTCATTTATTTTAAAATATAGTATTTATATTCACTACTGGCTATATCTACTTTTAATACAATAAATATTCGCAGAACAATCACACTATTTATTTAAATAATGAATTTCAAATTAATATACAAATAAGTTTATGAAAAAATATTTTTTAAGCAAAAAATAAAGCTCAAACCTAAAGGTCTGAGCTTTATTTAACCACTATAAAGTTTTAAAAGCTGATCGAGGCTAGTTGTTCAGTCAGCTGAATTGAACCTTCTACAAATTCACACATCCCATGTTCATCACAAGATAAATTTAATTGCTTATAGCTGATTGCAAAACAGTCGGAATATTTTTTGACTACAAACGGACTCATATCTGATGATAAAGGCTCGTCGTGCTTGAACAATTTAATGACTTTGCGATCATTCATTCCCAACAAATAAGTTGCATTATTTAATTTAATATGCACTACACCAGTGTGTTCAGCCACAATTGGAATCAAATAAGTCTTATTCGCCAACAGAACATCCAGAGCATAACTTTCAAACTTTGAATTAATGAGGTTGAATACCAAAATTGTGCCAAAGCTGGTCTGTAATCCTTCGTTATAATTTGCAGTGTCCTGAATTCGCTGTACTTTAATACCTAACTTTTGAAAGTCTAGCTCAGTTGCTTGCTGTGTCTTTATCAGACTACGAGTAATAGCCTGTTTAAGGGGGTTATCAAAATAACGCTCATCAAGCTGAAAATCATTTTGGCGTAATATTTTTAACAACATTTCATCATGATGTGAAAGTACATGCGCAAGTACATTACGGAAGTAAAACTTACTTTGCTTTTTGACCTTGCGAACCTGCTGATAAAAATAAATTTCGTCAAATTCATGTTCAATAAAATCATGCAATAAGCTCGAACTTGCCAGTACAGACAATGCTTCATGACCAGTAAATGGTAAATGAATCGTATGTAAGTTTGGTAAGAGCTCTTTTATTTTTAGATAATGTTCACGATCAGTTGAAAAATAAGGGTCATAAACAATGACGTATTCACGTGCTGCATCGACATCTTGCGACTGGATCTGCATGTCTTTATTTGCCACAGCATCGAAAAACTCGGCATAGCGTCGATCTTCAACTTGGTCAGGATCAATTGAATATTGAGGCACAAATGCAATCACACGATTCATATTCAATAAATTAGAATATTTGATTGCTGCATAGCCGCCCATCGAACCGCCGTAGCCAACAATATTTTTAAAGCCTTCTAGAATAGGCGAAATCGCTTTTGCCAGCTCAATCATGCTCGCTTGTGGAAACCATGATTTTTGTTTTGGCATTACCCCAATAATATTATATTGGTATTTAATTAGGGACTTTTCAGCATTGATAGATAAGCCACTCGCTCGGGTAATCAAATCGCCAAAAGAGAGAACCAATGTATTAGAATCGCCTGGTAAAAAAATGGCTCTAATGTGTTCGTCTTCAAAAATAATTTGCTTATCCATGCTCACACCGAAAGAAAATTTACTCCCACATACAACGTCAAAAATGAAACAAAATAGGTGTTTTGCCAATTTATGATTGCGGAGTATCTTATTTTATAGATGCCAGTCAGATTAAAAAGCGCAAAATATGACACAATCCTTACATCCTGCCGCTCAAAAAGGCTTCAGCTCAGCTGCTGAACTATATCAGCAAGTTAGACCTAATTATCCCGCAGAAATAGTAAGTTGGCTGCAAAATTGCCTACAAATACAGGAAAACTCTACTGTTATCGATCTTGGATCGGGTACTGGCAAATTCTTACCCTACTTAAAACAAACACATGCAGATGTTATTGCAGTTGAGCCAATTGGCGAGATGTTACAGCAGCTTCAACAAGTTTATCCTGATATCAAAACATTACAGGCTTTTAGCCATTCGATTCCTGTAGCAGACCATGAAATTGATGCCATTATTTGTGCGCAATCTTTCCACTGGTTTGACAACCTTGATACCCTAACAGAAATGTATAGAGTATTAAAACCACAAGGACATTTAGGACTTGTTTGGAATCAACGCGACGAGCGTACGGATTGGGTGAAAGCCTTAGCTGATTTTCTACTTCCACTTGAAGGAGACACGCCGCGTTATCATAGTGAAAAGTGGAAACGTGTGTTTGAACAACAAGATTTATTCGTACTTGATAGCCTACAAACATTTACACAGTCGCAGTGCGGTTCTGTCGAACAAGTCGTGAGTAAACGTTTACTCTCTACAAGTTTTATTGCTGCAATGACTGAAAAAGATCAGTTACAACTCAAAGCACAGTTTGAAAAAATTGTTTATGATTTTACGGGATTGGGCCCTCAAGATCAGATTGATTTTCCATATGTCACATATGCATATCACTTTCAGAAAAGTACGTTACCCGTTAAATAATTAGTGAATAGGTTTGGTTGAAAGTTATGAAGAAGAAAACACCTCAAGTCATATTAATGTCTTTGCTTTGCTCTAGCCTATTACTTACTGCTTGTAAAAAAGCGGATGAGCCTGCTAAGACGGAGCAACCGTCTGCGGCCTCATCTACAGATCAAGTTTTAGAAAAACTAAATGAAAGACCTGTTAAGACGTTCCCTGCTACTGCTGATGATGCACACGATATTGCACTTTTAGAGGACTATGACCGCCGCTTTACAGAAATGAGCGATGAGATGGAAAATGAGTTAGCAAAAATGCATGAAGCGGGAACACTCACAACAGATTTTGAGCAAAAACGTACACTCGATAATGTGCGCTCTGCTCTAACCATGTTAAAAGATTTAGATTTAAAAACTGAGCAAGGCCGTTACATTCAGGGATTGCTTTATCAATATTGGGAAAACCAAGAAAAACACTATAGTGATAAGCACGCGACTAAAGATGAACAGATCAATGATCTTGCCGACTATTTACAAGCGCAAAATCAATTAAAGTATTGGAAAGCATCGCAACAGAAATAAATATTACATTACTTATAAAAAAGCCTTCATATTTCTGAAGGCTTTTTTCCAATTATATATTTTGCTTTTCAACCCAATGAATTGCCTGAACACGGAATAATTCACATGCACCATCACCCGTGTCGGTTGGCGTAAGTGAAGATTTCCAGACTAAGTTTTTGTCTTTAATCTCGACAAGATCCCCTTTTAGATAGACGAGATCGCCACGTTTAACTTGTTTAATCTGCTGAGCAATTTCAGGGTTTGCAGGAATGATGTGCATGTTAGACACCATTTGCATTGCTTGCTCTGCTGGAACAGGTAATTTAGGAATTTTCCAGTTTAAATAACGGTCATATTGTTTCACTGAAATATGACGTGCAATTTCAGGCTGTGCAAACAGCCCCCAACTTACAGCATAGTCGATAGGAGAAAATTTAGCTTGTTCATCATTTTGATAAACTTTTGAACCCAAGATTCTGAAATTTCCTTGAAAAGGTTGTAACACAGAAATAGATTGATCTTTTTCTATCGGGTTCAAACCATTGGCAATATTATATTCACTTGAGGTCGATGCAAATGCTGAACTCATGCCAATAGCAGTCAGCAAGCCCATCATCAAACATTGTTTTTTCATCGCGTTACACCTCAAATATTGCTAGATCAAAGTGAATAGATCTTCAATTTATAGTAGCCTTAAGTGATGAAAAAAATATCGGAATTTAGTAACAATACAGATCAATTTCGTCTATTTTTGTGCTGAATTAAACAGCTTGTTAATCTTCAAAATCTATTCTCAAAGTTTCAAAACGAACCTTACCTTGTTGGACCGCTTGGGCAATCGCCTGTTGGCCTTTAGTAAGCCTTGCACCGCCACTTTTTACATCAAGTAGAATAATATTAATGTCTTCTGCTGTCCCATCACCATCACGAAAATCGGTATATCCATCAAAGATAATATAGTCCACCGGATCGCCCATAAATTTTGCATCGCTGGGTAGATACTGAAATTCAGGCAAAACTGGAGCAAATTGTTCTGCCATTTTTCCTTTCAACACAGCACGGCTTGTATTTACACTTCTCTTTTGTGCTTGAGTAAGAGCTTGTTGATGCTCTAATTCAAGTTCAGCAATATATTGCTCATATTCAGCCTTAATTCGTCCATTCCGAGTGTTTGATAAAATAAGAGTAGTGATAATGATGCCAATTCCAGCACCAATAAGCATGGCAAGCCATACAGACATAAATTTTCCTTAAAAAGCGCGAATTAAGATTACAGATCTAATCATATCTAAAATAACGAAACAGCTTAAACTTTTGTCAAAGGTGGTCATCTTCTTCACATAAAAAGATGCTAAGGTATAAAACATAAACAAATGTGCTGCTGAAAATAATTGGATTTATGAAAACGATACTTATTGCAAATCAAAAGGGCGGATGCGGAAAAACCATGACGGCCATTACGTTGGCAACAGCATTGGCACAAAAAGGATATAAAGTAGCATTAGCTGATTCGGACAATCAAAAATCGGCTTTACAGTGGTTAAAACAGCGCCCTGATGGTGTCGCAAAAATTCAAAGCCTCGACTGGCGTCATGAAAAATCAATTGGTGACGCACCTAAAAATCTGGATTATTTAATTATTGATGCGCCTGGTGCACTTTCAGGTGAACATGCTGAGCAACTCATTAGTGAAGCTCATGCCATTATTACTCCACTTCAACCTTCATTTTTTGATATAGACAGTACTCGTCGCTTTTTAAAGCATTTACAAGATATTAAGCGTATTCGTAAAGGCAAAGTTCAGATTTTACTTCTTGCAAATCGCGTAAAACCAAACAGTGCCAGCTCAAAAGATATTCAACAGTTTTTTGAAAAAATTGAACAGGAACCTGTTGCGTGGATTGCTGAACGCACTGCATACGGCAGCTTAGCAATGCAAGGCTTAAGCATTTTTGATAAGCCTCAAAAAAACTTTATTACGATTCAAAATCAATGGCAACCTGTTCTAAACAAGTTAGTTGAAGATAAAGCTGAGTGGTTTTAAATAACTTTTAGTCTCTAAAAAGAGATGTATAAGGTTCTTTACATTGCGGCCTTAAAATTTGCCTCAGGTTATTTTTCAGTTAATATGACTTTATTCTATGTAGAAAATTAGAGAAATATTGTTCGTGCATCCATACGCTCCTAATTTACAGCGCGTTTTATTGTTTGGGCTGTTTTTTATTTTGATTTTTTTAGGATTTAATATCCTGAAATACTTTATTGTTCCTGTACTTTGGGCTGCCATCATTGCTTATATGACTTGGCCTATTTATTTAAGAATTCAACGTTTTTTTGGAGAAACCCGTAATACTTTAAATGCAACTCTAATGATTAGTCTGGTCATTTTGGTTGTTGGCGTCCCTTTTACATGCGCTATTTTTATTTTGCAGCATGAAGGCCGCAACTTATATTTTGACTTACAACGTCAAGTTTTTTCAGGTCATTTAAGTGTTCCTGATTTTATTCGTGATCTTCCTTTTGTTGGAAAAGAAATTTCTCGTACACTCAATGAGTTAAATAACGACCCTAATAGCACGATTCAAAATGTTGCAGCTTGGGTACAAAGCCATTTAAGTTATGGCCGCGTACTGCTCGGTGAAATTAGTAAAAATATTGTCAAACTTGGTTTTGCCGTATTTAGCCTATTTTTCTTCTACCGTGATGGTCAAATGATTTTATCTCAGGTGAGTAAAGCCTTAGAAATGGTCATCGGCCCTCGTATTCACCATTATCTCGATACGATTTCGGAGACGACTCGTGCTGTAGTCTATGGCGTGGGTTTAACTGCAATTGCTCAAGCTGTTTTAGCTGGATTAAGTTATTTCGTAGCAGGTGTCCCAAACCCAATGGTGCTTACCATTGCTACTTTCTTATTGGCTTTAATTCCATTTGGTACACCAATTTCCTATTTAGGTGTCGGTCTATGGTTGTTCTCTCAGGGACAAACTATGGAAGCAATTGGTGTAGTGGTTTGGGGTGTAGTGATTGTTAGTAGCTCAGATAATGTGATTCGACCACTTGTGATTTCTGGTGCCACAAAAATTCCATTCTTATTAATCATGTTTGGTGTGTTGGGCGGTATTGCTAGTTTTGGATTAGTAGGTTTATTTATTGGACCTGTAATTCTAGCTATTTTATTGGCAATTTGGCGTGAATGGTTACATGAAACCATTGAGCCTGAACCTATGCCTAAAACGACTATGATTTATGATTCTGAAAGTGAATCTTCTAACGATAAAGAGTGATCCTATTTATTTAATTTAAAAATGTTTCTAGATACAAATTAACTATTTAAATTAACTTGTAGGTTAAACCTTCGTTTGTTTGAATCAAATAATCATATATATTTATAAGGACATCCCATCATGCAGATGTTTAATAAAATTGGCGCAGTCTGTGCGCTTACAGCTTTTTTTACGGTTGGCTGTAGTTCAGTTACAAAAACTGTATCAGATACAGCTCAAGCATTAACGACAATGCATACGAAAAAAGTGGTCGATGTAAATGAAGTGACTGCCGCTGGAATTGGTAAAAAATTAGGTACGATTAGCTTTCAAGATAGCGACAAAGGTTTAATTATTACGCCTGCTCTAGCTGACTTACCAAGTGGTACACGCGGCTTCCATATTCATGAAAATGCCTCTTGTGAACCAGCTGTAAAAGATGGGAAACCGGGTGCTGCCTTAGCTGCTGGTAGTCACTACAACCCGAATCAAGCTCCTCATCACGGTACTCCAACAACTGGCCACTTAGGTGATTTACCTGCTTTAGTAGTCGATAATACTGGTGTTGCAACGACTACAGTAATCGCACCTCGATTGAAACTTGCTGATCTTCAAGGTCGAGCTATCATGATTCATGCGGGTGGTGATAACTATTCAGACTCACCTCTTCCTCTCGGCGGTGGCGGAGCACGAATTGCATGTGGTGTGATTAAATAATTTATGTCTTTTTCAAATTGTGGGTATCTAAAAAGATATCCACAATTTTGTTAATTTATTGATCGTTACAACTTGATTTAAGCCTAATAAAATCTTAAAAAGTGACTGACTTTTGTAGATAAAAAGAATAATATTTTTAAAGTAATAAAAATTTAAAGTTACATACTGCTTTCTCACGTATTCTCTAATTTAGAACAAAAGCCGTGAACTATCTGACCCAAATATTTAATAGTTTTAAGACAAACTCGATTTTAATTTATTGCCTGCAAATTTTGATTGTACTCACAGGCACAACTTTGGGTTTACTTTGGCTAAGCCATAACGAGCTCATCGTTCCTGTGACTTTAGGAGCAATTGCAGCAGCGTTAACCGACTTTGATGACCGTTTAAGTATTCGATTACGCAACTTAGTCTATGTCTGCCTGCTATTTTTTACAGTCAGTAGCATTCTTGGATTTCTCGCTCCCTACAAAATTTTCTTTATTCTCTATCTCTCAATTTCTAGCGCTTTTTTCATTTTATTAGGTGCCTTAGGGCAACGTTATGCCACAATTTCATTTGGCACTATTTTGCTTTCCATTTATAGCATGTTTGGTTTAGGAGAATATGCCCATTGGTATCAGCAGCCTACCTACTTTGTTTATGGAGCTTTGTGGTACGGTTTCACCTCTATTTTATTTTTTATTATTAAACCTACACTTCCCTTACAAGATAAACTCTCACAAATTTTTAAAGAAATTTCTGTTCTCCTACAGGCAAAAGCACGTTTATTTGATCCAGACAATAAAGAGAATGTAGAACAACTCTTATATGAACTATCCTTACAAAATACGCAAGTGGCTCAAAGTCTGAATCAAATACGCAGTTCTCTACTCACTCGGCTAAAGGCTTCACGGGTGAGTAATAAAAGTATTTATTGGCTAAACCTGTATTTTTTTGCACGAGACATTCACGAACAAGCCACCTCTAATTACTTACATTACGAACATATTCAACAGAACTTTAGCCGTAGTGATCTTATTTTCCGTTTCCAAAAAAATCTGCGCCTACAAGCACAAGCTTGTCAGGACTTAGCCCAATGTATTTTATATAATCGGCCATCTCAGCCTTCGCAAGAAAGCCAGACAGGATTAAATCACCTAGAGAGTTCTTTAAAGGACTGGATACAACAGCATCCACAAAATTTTGAAGTTAAAAATTTAAAACTCATTTTTGATAATTTAAAAGGAATGCATGAACAGTTTGAACAATTGCAATATGCACAGCCCTTCCCTGAAAATAATACCCAAACAAGACAAGAACACTTAAATTTACTTGATGATGATATTCAAGGGTTTTCAGATCTGATCTTAAAACTCAGGCAACAGCTTACACCACAGTCGGCCTTATTTAGACATGCCATACGAATTGCAGTCGTTTTCGCCGCAGGTTATGCGATTTCATTATTACCATTTGCTCAGCATGGCTATTGGATTTTACTGACTAGTTTATTTGTCTGTCAGATCACTTATTTTGCGACTAAAAGCCGTCTTAAACTAAGAACGATTGGCACCCTACTCGGTGTTTTGTTAGGAATACCTATTCTATATTTTGTACCGAGTATTGAAGGTCAGCTCATCATTACGATTATTTGTGGAGTCTGCTTTTTCTACTTACGGCAAAAGAAATATGCATTAGCGACGCTTATGGCCACCCTCATGGTACTGTTAATTTTTAACTTAAAAGGTGCTGGCTACAGCATTATTTTACCCCGCCTGATAGATACACTATTAGGCTGTTTTATTGCGTGGCTTGCCGTAAACTTTATTTGGCCTGATTGGAACTTCCGCAATATTCCTAACAATATTAAGAAAAGTAGCAAAGCGACCTTAGATTATTTCAATGTGATTGTTGAGCAATATCAATATGGCAAAAATCAAGATATAGAATACCGTCGAATTCGTCGTGCTGCCCATAATGCTCAAATCGAGCTATCGAACATGATCTCGAGTTTAAGTGCTGAACCCAATCCAAATCCTCAACTCATTCATTACGCTTTTCGCTATTTGGTTTATAGCCACAGCCAGCTGAGCTATGTGGCAGCGTTAGGTAGCCAACGGCAGAAAATTGATGAAGAGCAGGTTTTACAATTATTACTACGCTGCCAAGAAATTTTGAGCCAGAGCGTACTTGGGCAAACCCTACCCGACCACACGCTCATTTCTCAAATATTACAAGAAATTCAGGACTTAACAGCTCAAGAACAGCTATCAGAGAAATACACCTTAGTCTTGAAACAAATCAGTTTATTGTTAGAAACATTACCAGAATTGCTGATGCTTAAAGATAAGCTGTTAGAGCAAGAAATTACCTAATATTAAAAAAATACCGGAATATCAATTCCAGTATTTTTAATTTAATCATTTCCTTCGAGCTTTCTTTCTTGCATTTCCTGCTTTAAAGCACTTCGTGGTTGAGTAAACCAAAGAGCAATAAAGGTAAATGCAGATAATACAAAGGCCCATAAATGAAATTGCGTATAGAGGTAACGTACCAGCTCAATCATTGCAAAAAAGCTCATCATCAATAGCATCGAAACGGCCGCTGCAACAGTTCCTTTTGATACTTCAGATGACATGAGTGCAAAGCGATATAAGACTGAAAAGCTAATTCCTTCACCAAAACAGATGAGCGTCATGCCTGTAAGCAAACAAGGAATTAAATAGGTTTGCCACACCACTCCTAATATTAAAATGAGTGTCCCAATCAGCATAATCGGTAAACCAATCAGAATAGTTTTACCTAAAGCTAGACGGTCAATAATTTTAATTAAGACGATATTGCCTACAATGAGACCAACAAATACTGGAAATTGAGCCAAGCCATATTGCACACTAGTGAGCTTTAACTCATCTACCAAAATGATTGGAGATAAAGCAATCCAAAGCATTAAAGGCATGCCCACCAACGGTAAGGCTAGACTTAAGCCTAAAAAACGGCGGTTAGTGAACACCTTTTTAAAATCATCAAAAAGATAACTAAAAGGTTGCTTGGTTACACTAGCTTGCTGACTTGGCATCTGTTTTTTCAAACCGACCCAACTGAGTAATGCCAATACAGCAATGGCGACAAAGCCCCAATGCCAAGACACATAATCAATTAAAAAGGCTCCAAGTACAGGCCCCAACAACGGTGCAAGTAACGAGATATTTGCCATGAGTGCCATAACTTTAATTGCATCACGCTCAGCAAAACTCTCTTGAATAGCGGCATAACCGACTGCGGAGATTACAGTTAAGCCAATTCCCTGCAAAAATCTTAATGCTAGAAACTGTTCTATTTGTCGCGTTAGTAAAATTAAAAAGCAGCATAGAGCAAAAAACAAAACCCCTGCTAGCAGTACTTTTTTACGTCCGAGACGATCTGACAATGGTCCAAGTAACCATGCAACCGTAGCACCACCTAATAAATAAAATGACATTGAAGATGGGGCCCAAGTTGCACTTACACCAAAATCTTCAGTAATTGCCAACATTGCTGGCTGAATAAGGTCATTGCCAATATAAACCGCAAATTCAAATAGCACTAAGGCCAAAGGAAACATCAACGTTGTACGGTTCAACGTTGTCGTTTGAATATTTTTCATGAGTTGTACACTTCAAAATAGCGGCCAAAATGTCTCAGTAACTACATATTGAATTAAATAATGTAGTCATGACGATGACTGTATGGTCTATCAATCTTTAGTTAAGTTTTTATATGCCGTGAGAGTGCATGTTTAGAATGTGAAACACCGTATTCACAAGGTGTCTAAAACGAGAAAAAATGTATGACGTGAGATTCGGTAATTTTTACCAATTGGCACAATTGCCGAGCGTAACAATAGCACTTTTTAAATTGATCAGCAATCATGTAATTTCAAGAAGCTTAAATTTCAGTTTTTTGCACTCGAAGACCCACAAATTCTTGTTGTGCACAAACTCAAAGTTATCCACATATTCGATAAAAAATTAAGCATTAAGGACAAGGATTAACTTGAAAGTCTGGGGCATCTTGTCCTTGTGTACATTGATAGCTTTGCTTTTTATTTACAATTTTCCAGACTTGCTGGTCTCGCTTTAATAAATATTCTGTACGGACTTTTGTTATCGCATCTTCGCTCGGATCTGTCTGTAAAATAGTGACTTGAGCATTAGAGGGATCATCGGCAGCATTCATTTGCTGTGAAATATCCAAATTGTTTGCATCATTTAAAAGATCGGGCTGATCAAGTAATACCGCTTGTATCGGGCTATCAGCAAGTTGAGCAGAAGAATTTTTCGCTGGGGCACAAGCTGTTAGCGTTACAAGGCTAAAAGCAATCAGCAAACTCATTTTTCTCATAGGTGATCTCTTAGATTTACTCAAATTTAATGCTAAAGACTACAAATAATTTTTTCCGTTCTACTTTGTAAAGTGTTTATCTTTAAAGTGGAAAATAAAATGATGCATCAAATCAATATTAGTGATTTTTAATCAATAATATTTTTCCTATTCATGCATTTTTCAACAAGAGTAAATTCCGTAAAGTATCCGACAAATTTAGGAATTTAATTAGAGTAACTCTCATGAGCAATATTTTAGTGATTAATGGCGCCAAACAATTTGCCCATTCAAATGGTGAATTAAATGACACGCTCACGACATTGGCAACCGTCCATCTCACTGAACTAGGCCATGAAGTTCAAGTGACTCGTGCAGATAGCGACTACAATGCAGAAGCTGAAGTAGAAAAATTCTTATGGGCAGATGTTGTTATTTATCAAATGCCAGGTTGGTGGATGGGTGCACCTTGGACTGTAAAAAAATATATTGATGACGTATTTACGACAGGTCACGGTTCACTTTATGCAAGTGATGGTCGTAGCCGCTCTGATGCTTCACAAAAATATGGTTCAGGTGGTTTAATTCATGACAAAAAATATATGCTGTCACTCACTTGGAATGCCCCAATGGAAGCATTTGACGATGCAGATCAGTTCTTCCATGGCGTAGGCGTAGATGGTGTTTATTTACCATTCCATAAAGCTAATCAGTTCTTAGGCATGGGCACATTACCGACTTTTATTGTAAACGACGTAATTAAAATGCCTGACGTTGATAGTTATGTTGAAGAATATAAAGCACACTTAAATAGTGTATTTGCAGCAGCTTAATAAGGAGAAATCCATGCTAACCATTATTGCAGAAATTCGCACCAAATCAGCTGGACAGCATCGTCAAAACGTGTTGGATGCTTTTCAAAAAATTATTTCAACTGTTTTAGCCGAAGATGGTTGTCATGGTTATGAACCTTTAGTTGATCACAAATCAAATGCGAGCTTCCAAACCCACGAGCCTGACATGATTGTGATGTTAGAAAAATGGGAAAGTGTTGCTCATCTTAAGGCACATTTGGCTACACCTCATATGCAAGCACATCATGAAGCAGTTAAAGATGATGTCATTGATGTCAAAATTAAGATTTTAGAAAGCGGCGTATAATTTAGCCCATAAAAAAGACGATATATTTATCGTCTTTTTTTATATTTTAAGAACAAAGCTGTGTTTGAAAACCTCTAGAGCCTTTCCCTCTCGCACACTGATAGCTTTTTTGCTTATTCTGCAACTGCCACTTTTCATCGACTAATTTAAATGCATATTCTGTTCGAATGGCAGAGACGGAGTCATCCATTAAACCTGTTTGAATGACAACGATACGAGAAACCGTTGGGGATTCTACTCGGTTAAACACTTGCTGAACTGAGGTATTGTTATGCTCTTTTACAATCTCAGGTTGAGCTTTAAGTACTTGTTGCATTGGGGTTTCTGAACCCACAAAAGGAATTAATTTACTGGTCGTCGCACACCCAGTGAAAAGTCCAGCACAGAGCGCTGAAATTAAAAATAAACGTTGCATTTTTATCACCAAAAACAAAAGGCATAGCTTTATGATGCTATGCCTTGCTCGGTTACTCTGTAGAAACTATGTAGTCCTACAAAATAGATCTAATTTAAAGATCAAATAATTTACCTGGGTTCATCAAACCATTCGGATCAAATACTTTCTTCAAAGCTTTCATATATTCAATTTCTTCAGGCGAACGTGAATACTCCAAATACGGCTTTTTCGTCATACCTACGCCATGTTCAGCAGAGATTGAACCATCGTATTTTTTCACGGTATCAAACACATATTTATTCACAACCTGACACTTCGCAAAGAACTCATCTTTGGTTAAGTTTTCAGGTTTCAAAATATTTAAGTGCAAGTTACCATCACCGATATGACCGAACCAGCAAATTTCAAAATCAGGATAGTTTTCTTGAACAATTGCATCAATCTCACGAATAAATGCAGGCACGTGAGTAATTAATACTGAAATATCATTTTTGTATGGAATAAACGGCGCGATTGATTCAGAGATATCTTCACGTAAACGCCATAAACTTTCTACTTGGTCAAGACTCTGGCTCATTACACCATCAAGTACCCAACCCTGCTCCATGCAATGCTCGAAGATTTCCATTGCTTTATCGAGAATCGGCTCATATGGTGCTTCAAATTCAAGCAATACATAGAATGGGCATTCAGTTTCAAATGGACGTTGTACATGCCCGTGGTCTAAAACTTTTTGCATTGCAAGTTCACCAAAGAACTCAAATGCAGTTAAATCGATATCTTTTTGGAACGCATGTAATACAGGCATTACTGCATCAAAATCAGGAACACCTAAAACTAAAACTTGTAAGTTTTGTGGTTGACGCTCAAGTTTAATTTCTGCTTCAGTCACTAAACCTAATGTACCTTCGCCACCAATAAACAAATGCTGTAATGCATAACCAGTTGCATTTTTAACCATGCCTTTGTTTAAACGTAAAATATCGCCTTTACCAGTGACAACAGTTAAACCAAGCACCCAATTACGTGTCATGCCGTATTTAATAACTTTAATACCACCGGCATTGGTACCGATATTACCGCCAATCTGGCTAGAACCCGCTGACGCGAAATCAACCGGATAATACATCCCTTGCTCTTCAGCATAGTTTTGCAATTGTTCAGTCACTACACCAGCTTGCACTCGTACCATACGATCTGCCGGGAAGAACTCAAGAATCTGGTTCATTTTGTCCATGCTAATGACAATTTCACCATTGGTTGCTACAGCACCAGCAGAGAGACCAGTACGACCGCCTGACGGTGTAATCGCAATATTAAACTGGTTCGCAAGCTTTACAACTGCCTGAACTTGTTCAGTGGTCGATGGAAAAACGATGACCGATGGGTTCGGATTAAAATGCTTGGTATGATCTTTACCCCAGTTTTCGAGACTATCAGCATCGGTTTTAATACGGTTTTCACCGACGATTGCTGTTAATTGGGTGAGTAACTCAGGTGTTAAAGCGACTGGAGCATTCATCGTTTGCAGACCTAGCAAGAAGTAAACTATGGTGGGAATATGACTTCATATTTTCAGGGTTTTCACCTGAGCAAAGCCATAATGTTCAAGGAACTCCTATATTCTACATGCAACAGCTCAAGCGATAAAGTTCAGAATAGAGATACTGTCACTACAAAACATGTTTAACGTAAATAAATGCTTTTCTATGGGACTTTCAGAGAAAAATCACATTTAAATCTCATACCAAACCTATTCTAAATGACTCACAAGCCATAAATAGAAGTGATTAGACATAGATAAAATTGCCATAAGACGATGGCGCAAACGAAATATCTATAGTACCGACCATTATGTTATGATAGCGCCACCAAATTTGGCCTTTGTAGCGGAGCCGTAATGAGCCAACATCTTTCACTACCTAAAGATAAAATCCGTTTCCTTTTGTTAGAAGGCGTTCACCAAAACGCAGTCGATACTCTAAACGCTGCGGGTTACACCAATATTGACTATCGCAAAACTGCTCTTGAAGGCGAAGCACTAAAAGAAGCTGTTAAAGATGCTCACTTTATTGGTATTCGTTCGCGTACCCAATTGACTGAAGAAGTTTTCGAAGCTGCAAATAAATTGATCGCAGTGGGCTGTTTCTGTATCGGAACAAACCAAGTTGATCTTAAAGCAGCAATGGCACGTGGTATTCCTGTATTCAACGCACCGTATTCAAATACGCGTTCGGTTGCAGAGCTTGTACTTGCTGAAACAATTCTTCTTCTTCGCCGTGTTCCTGAAAAATCGGCGGCTTGTCATCGTGGTGGTTGGGACAAGTCTGCTGTCGGTTCTTTCGAAACTCGTGGCAAAACTTTAGGTATTGTAGGTTACGGTTCCATCGGTTCTCAGCTTTCTGTTCTTGCTGAAAGCTTAGGTATGCATGTGATTTATTACGATGCAGTAACTAAATTACCAATGGGTAATGCTCGCCAAGTTGGTTCGTTAGACGAACTTTTAGCGACTGCTGATGTAGTTACATTACATGTGCCTGATGTTCCATCTACACGCAACTTCTTCACTAAAGCACAATTTGCAAAAATGAAAGAAGGCGCAATCTTCCTAAATGCTGCACGTGGTACATGTGTAGTGATTGAAGATTTAGCGGATGCCATCAAATCTGGTCATATTGCTGGTGCAGCGGTTGACGTATTCCCTAAAGAACCAAAAGCAAATGGCGAAGAGTTTGTTTCTCCACTTCGTGGCTTAGACAATGTGATTTTGACTCCTCACGTTGGTGGTTCAACCATGGAAGCGCAAGCAAACATCGGTTTAGAAGTTGCAGAGAAATTTGTTGCTTACTCTGACAAAGGTATGACGCTTTCTGCAGTAAACTTCCCAGAAATCGCATTACCATTGACTGCTGGCCAACACCGTTTATTGCACATCCACAAAAACGTACCGGGCGTATTGTCTAAGATCAACAACTTGTTTGCTGAGCAAGGCATCAACATTTCTGGTCAATCACTCATGACTAAAGGTGACATCGGTTACCTCGTAATGGACGTTGACGCTTCTGCTTCTCACGAAGCTTTAGATATGTTGCATGAAGTTGAAGGTACAATTCGCGTGCGCGTATTGTTCTAATACGAACTGTAAATTTAAAAGCCACAGCATTGTCTGTGGCTTTTTTATGGACATTTACATTATCATGTGAAAAGTATACCAATCGATCAAATAATAAAATGTCCAGTTCGAACCAGAAATCTCAGCTACATGCGTTGGGTTTTCTCATTCTCGCTATGCTGAGCGTACAAAGCAGCGCATCTTTAGCTAAATTTCTGTTCCAGAGCTTTCCTACCCTTACCGTTTCAGCAATGCGCTTATGCTTAGGTGCAATTATTCTTGCCTTTATTTTTAGAATTTGGCGAATTAACTTTAGTCAGGTCCGCTGGAAAGCTATTTTAGCGTATGGCTTTGCTCTTGCAGGAATGAACGCACTTTTTTATCTGTCAATTGAACGGTTACCCATTGGTATTGCAGTTGCTTTTGAATTTATTGGCCCCTTAAGTGTGGCCTTATACCATGCACGCCAAAAATATGATTTTGTTTGGGTCAGTTTAGCGATTGTTGGCCTCATTTTACTTTTCCCTTTCAATCAAGCTCATAGTCTGGATTGGATCGGAGTATTATTTGCGGTTAGTGCTGGCGCATGTTGGGCACTTTATATTATTGCTGGACAGAAACCATCAGGTATATCTGGCAATCACACTGTGTGTTTAGGAATGAGTGTGGGCGCATGCATCTTATTACCCATTACTTTTTTCTCAGGCTCAATAGGGCAAGTTATCGAACTCCCATATCTTGTTTATTTTATTGGTTTGGCAATTTTAGCCAGCGCATTACCCTTTTCTTTAGAAATGCTAGCCCTACGTAATTTAACGCCCTTAAGCTTCGGAACATTGATGAGCATAGAGCCAGCAGTTGCTGCACTTTCTGGTTTTATCTTTTTAGGTGAATATTTGTTATGGAATCAATGGTTGGCACTTGCAACAATTATTGCAGCTTCGGTCGGTTGTACCATAACTACTCAAAAAGCACGTCAGGAACGTGAAAAAACAGTAAGTTAAATCGGCTAAAACCACGAGTTAAAACATGGCATTCGCTATAATTAACCTTTGTTAGTTTTAAATAATATTTGATGAGGCCCTAGGGTATTTCCATGCAGAATCTTCCTATTATTGCTGTGCTATATATGATTCTGTCGATGGTCTCATATCAAATCAGTGCTTCATTTGCTAAGCAGCTCATTGCAATATTAGACCCTCTTACCGTTACAGTTTTAAGGCTGAGTTTTGCAACGGTTATTGTCGCGATCATGTTCCGCTCATGGAAAATCTGGTCACGCTTACCCTATTTAAAATGGCGTGATTTATTGATGTACTGCGCATCTTTGGGTCTCATGAATATTTTATTCTATACGTCACTTGGGAAGTTACCTCAAGGAATTGCCGTGGGCCTAGAATTTATTGGTCCATTAGGTCTAGCTCTACTTTCGATTAAACAAAAGAGTGACTACATTTGGGTGGCATTCGCGATGTTAGGTATTGCACTGATGGTGCCTTGGCAAGACCCAACGCAACACCACTTTTCCTATGTCGGTGCTGCCTGCGCGCTAGGTGCTGGATTTTGCTGGGCCTTCTATATTTATTTTGGTCAGAAAGTTGTGACCCAAAATATAGGGATGCATGCTTTAACCATTGGAATTGGATTATCTGCCCTAACCTTACTACCGATTAGCATCTGGCATAATGCTCCTGCATTACTTGAAACACAGTATTGGGGTAAAGCATTACTTATTGCTATTTTAGCAACGGCTATTCCATATGCACTTGATTTAATGGCACTCAAACAACTTACTAAATTAACTTACGGCACCCTAACGAGTTTAGCACCAGCATTGGCAGCATTAACGGGTTTCTTATTACTTCACGAAGAAATCAGCATGCTGCAATGGGTGGCTTTAGGTTGTGTAATGTTGGCATCAATTGGCGTTACTGTAAGAAGTACTAAAAAAGTAGCATAGTTAAATATTATTGCTGCTTTTTATACTTTTTATATTCCTTTAAATATTTATTACCGAGTGTTTCTTTTTCACTATCTTTAAGGATTTTTCCCGCCTGTTGAAAAAATTTATGCTCTTCTTCTTTTAAATGATGATGAACTTTTTCACTCAACTGTTTGGCAGTTGCTAACCAGCTTGGGCTACTCATGTCGGTTTTTTCGAGCTGCTCGACCAACTCATCCATTTCATGATGTTCAGATAAAGCATGTCTCGTAATATCTAAACCCACATCATCAAACATTAAAGGAATATAGAGATAACGATCTTCAGCAACTGAATGGGCATAAAGTTCATTTTTTAATGCATCAAATAGTTCTTTTCTTTCTTCGGTTAAACCATGTGTCTGAATAAGTTGTTCAGAAAGGTTACGTTGATTTTCATGGCTTTCTCTTAATGCTTCGAAAATATTCATTCTCTTCCTCATTTTTTAGCTAAAAAATCTTTTTTATTTCAAGGTTTATCATACGTTGAAATCTATAATGTTTAAGTAGCTTAAAATGAGACTATTTTTTACACAGTTTTCTTTCTAGTAAACTTCTGTAATGATTTTTATATTTCTAATTTTAAATGATACATAAAAGTATGAACTGCATTTTAGGGACAGCTCATACTTTTTAATCTTATTTAACCCGTAACAAACATTTGATAGCCCAAACGACAAATCAGAATACTCACTAAAATTAAAAAGATAATACGAACAAATCCACTACCGTATTTAAGCGCGGTACGTACTCCAACAACAGAACCAAGCACGTTTGCAACAGCCATCATTAAACCAATATGCAAAATAGCGTGACCTGTCGGAATGAGGAAACTCAAGGCAGCTAAGTTCGTCATAAAGTTACCGATTTTTGACAAAGCTGAAGCATGCAAGAAATCAACTTGTAAAAAACGGATAAAGAAGAAAATAAAGAAACTACCTGTACCCGGCCCAAAAATACCGTCATAAAAACCAATCGCTAAACTACCTATAGCAGCTAAAATCAGCATTTTATTGGTAATTTTTTGCTCAGTATGAACCTGTCCGAAGTTCTTTTTAACTAACGTATAAACAGCAATCACAATCAACATCACGAACACGAAAGGACGTAATACCGATTGAGGAATAAGCGATAAACAAGCTGCTCCAGCAAAAGAGCTAATCAGAGCACAAATGGCAATAACTGCTAAAAGCTTCCACTGCAATTTTACTTTTTTAGCAAATGTATAAGCAGCCGATGCTGTACCAAAAATGGATGAGACTTTATTAGTACCAATCACCGTAGCAGTCGACATGTTAGGAAAAGTGCTCATGATCCCGGGAATCTGGATGAGTCCACCGCCACCCACAGCAGCATCAATTGCTCCCGCAGTAAACGCAAAAAAGATCAAACTAAGGATAACATCCCATTCCATGCCCATGCTCTATACTCTACATCTACTACAAATTTAAGATACGCTTAGGTACCAACCGTTTTTTATCGGTAATCTCAGCTAAGCCTAAACAGCGCTCACCCGAAAAAACCAAAACTTCTGCTTCTGCAGAATGCTCAATATTGCTTTCCAAACCGTTGCAAAAATATTTTTCACGCCCTTCAGGCACCTGAATTTTCAGGAAATGGTCAACCGGAGCATAAACAGGAAGTAACAATGCTTCTCTTTGCTCTTCAGTTAAGCTTTCCAGATGTTCAATGGTATAACTCGGGATGAGCTCAAAATGTCCTGTTTGAGTCCGGTTTAGCATCGTTAAATGCCCACCACAACCAAGTGCTTCACCAATATCTTCACCGAGTACACGAATGTATGTTCCTTTAGAACAAGTGACATCAAGAGTGATACTATTTTCGGTAAATTCAATGAGCTCTAAAGCATAAATTGTGACTGGGCGTGCTTCACGCTCAATTTCAATACCTTTTCGGGCAAGCTCATATAATGGTCTGCCTTCTTTTTTCAAAGCCGAATACATCGGCGGAACTTGTTGAATATCACCTCTAAATTTTTCTAAGGTTTGTTCAATAAGCTCTTGGTTGAGAACAGGAACGGAGCGCTCTTGTAGAATCTCTCCTTCCACATCACCTGTCGTTGTGGTTTGCCCCAATCGAACAGTAGTTTGGTAGCGCTTTGTTGAGTCCAGCAAATAATGTGAGAACTTGGTGGCCTCTCCCAAACAAATCGGGAGTAAACCTGTCGCCAATGGGTCTAAAGCTCCAGTATGACCTGCTTTTTGGGCGCGATATAACCAACGCACTTTTTGCAAAGCCGCATTTGAGCTGAGCCCTAATGGTTTATTTAATAGAAATACACCACTGATATGGCGACGAGAAATTTTTTGATTTTTTGTCGTCATTTTTACTGGAACACAAAGCTAGAAAAAAGTGCCGACATGTTAGCAAATTCGACAAGATATTTTCACAATATTTAGGTGCCTTTTCACTTATTTTATGGCACATTAATGATCGAGTAAAAAAACAACAAATTAAAACTTAAGGAAGATATCTTTATGCACGGAATGCAGAAGAAGGTATTGTGGTGCGTGCTCGGATTTTTTATTTTGAGCCTCATTGCATGTGTCTATTGGTTAAGTCCTGACTCAAAAAAAACATCAGCCCAAGTCAATGAAAATACAGCTCAAAACTTAGCATCAGCTTCACTCACAGATCATTCATCGTTAAATGAAGATGCTTACCATAGTAAAAGTCAGCAAGACACTGAAGTTAACTGCCAATTAAAAATTGATAGTTCTCAACATTTGGTCGTGAATAGTCAAGCGCGCGACTGCTTTGAATATTTTATTACTCAATATGGCGAAAACGATTTAGAACAAATCAAAAATCACTTTGGGAAATTTATTCAAGGACAATATTTAGAACCAGCACGCTCACAGATTATGGATTTATGGGCCCGCTATTTAAAATATCGTGAACAGCTTGCTCAAATCCAAACACCTTCAGCAAAACAACAAGATAAAAATTATTTTCAAAAGATCTTTAATTCAATTCAAGATATAAGAAAACGTTTCTTTTCGACTTCTGAAATTGAAGGCCTTTTCTCGAGCGAAGATATCTATCAGAACTATACGCTAGATCGAATGCAGATACTTGAAAACTCCTCTCTAAGCGAAATTGAAAAAGCACGAAAACTTAAAGAACGTTTTGAAGAACTTCCAGAAGACTGGCAGCAAAACCTGCAAGAACTTTCTAAACTTGATGATTTACATACACTGACCAAACAAATTAAAGCTCGTAAGGGTTCAGCAGAAGAGCTTAGACAAATGCGTACAGCACTCGTTGGAGCCGAGGCGACTCAACGATTAGAAACTTTAGATACAGAGCGGAATTCTTGGCAACAAAGGGTCACAAGTTATCTCGATGGTCGAGATGAAATTATTAAAAGTAACATGAGTGATAGCGCCAAAAATCAAGCTATTCAACAGTTACGCCAACAACAATTCAATTCATCACAAGAACAACTAAGACTTCGAACTTTTGAAACGGTCCATGATCAGGGAGGTGAGCTGCCATTTAATTACTAAGCCTTCCCTTTTTTTGGGAATTGGCTAAACATTCACTAGCAGTAAGAAGCTGCTTTTCATACAAAATAAAAATAGTGAGTAAAAAATGAAAAGGAAGTTAATGTTTTTCTGCGCTGCAATGCTCTCAGGACTGAGTATTTCAGCGGCCCATGCAACAAATGCTGAACAAGTTAAAAGCTCGTTCGTTTATTCATCTTACGCGCAGACAAAATATCCAATGGTTTTTAATCATGGTATGGCAGGTTTTAACAGAATTGGAACAGATACGCTTGGTCTCGATTACTGGTACCAAATTCTTCCTGATCTTGCCCGCAATGGAGGAAATGTCTGGGCTACAAGGGTCTCACCATTTAACTCAACAGAAGTGCGTGGAGAACAACTTGCCCAGCAAGTAGAAGAGATTATTGCCATTACTGGTAAACCTAAAGTCAACTTAATCGGTCATAGCCATGGGGGTCCAACAATTCGCTATGTGGCTGGTATCATGCCAGAAAAAGTTGCCTCACTTACCACGATTGGTGCGCCTCATAAGGGATCACCAATGGCAGATGTCATTCTGAACGTTGAGGGTACTCCTCTGTCTGGACTGGCAACGTTAGTAAATTGGTTTTCAGCAGCGATTACTTGGGCAGGAGGTCTAGATCCGACTAGCTATCCGCATGACTCTTTAGCAGGCGCCCATAGCTTATCAACTCAAGGTTCAGCTCAGTTTAATACTCAATTCCCTATGGGTATACCAACCACCTCTTGTGGTGAGGGAGCATATCAAGAGAAAGGCATTTATATGTATTCTTTCTCTGGAAATAAAGCCTTAACCAATCCATTAGATCCATTTGATATTGCTCTTACAGGCAGTAGCTTAGTGGTCGATCCATTTGGTGATAATGATGGACTTGTTTCTCGATGCAGTGCCAAATTTGGTAAAACAATTCGTGATGATTACAACTGGAATCATTTAGATGAAGTGAACCAAGTACTTGGAATACGTTCTATTTTTGCATCAGATCCGGTCTCAGTTTACCGTCAACATGCAAACCGTTTGAAACTTCAAGGACTGTAATTTTTTAAAACAAAAAATGCGCCAAAAGGCGCATTTTTTTACTCGCTATAAGCTTACGCTTTACGAGCTGGTAATTTTTCACGAATACGTGCAGCTTTACCAGACAAGTCACGGAGGTAGTAAAGTTTAGCACGACGAACGTCACCACGACGTTTCACTTCGATTTTAGCAACAACTGGTGAGTGAGTTTGGAATACACGCTCAACACCAACACCGCTAGAAATTTTACGTACTGTGAACGCAGAGTTCAAACCACGGTTTTTCTTAGCAATTACAACACCTTCAAATGCCTGAAGACGTTCACGCTCACCTTCTTTTACTTTAACTTGGACAATAACAGTGTCACCAGGAGCAAAAGCAGGGATATCAGATTTTAACTGTGCATTTTCAACAGCTTGAACTAAAGGATGTTTACCACTCATTGTGGGAATCTCCAATATGTGCGGAGTCAGAAGAGGTCTGAAATTCCGCTGGGGATAGAGGCTAAAGCGCATATCAACCCGTTTATCTTTCCCTTTACGACAAAATGTCTATAAAGAGCCTTAGAATATACATAAAACTATTCATTAAATAGAATCATGCTTTAACTCGAAGCATTGCTTCTCGTATTTTTGCAGAACTTCCGTTCCTGAGAATAGTGGTTAAGAATTACCACCGCTCTCTTGCGCATCTTTTAGCCATTTTTTCTGCTGCTTATTCAACTCTACTTTCTCAGTCAACTCTGGTCGACGTTCTAAAGTTCGTTGATAACGCTGCAAAAAGCGCCATTTTTCGATATTGCCGTGATGTCCAGATTTTAAAACTTCTGGTACATCCAACCCTTCAAAATGGTCTGGCTTTGTATATTGTGGACAATCTAAAAGACCATCAACAAAAGAATCTTGTACTGCTGATTGTTCATCTGACATTACATTCGGCAAACGGCGAATAATACTGTCAAGTAACACCATAGCGGGCAGTTCACCACCTGATAAAACGTAATCACCAATTGACCATTCCTGATCAACATAATGCTGGATCAAACGCTCATCCACTCCCTCATAACGTCCACACAGTACAATTAAGCCGTCATAATCAACAAACTGCTGTACTGCCTGTTCATTTAAAGTTTTGCCTTGTGGAGACATGTACACCACAGGAACATGAACATGTCCTGCTTGTGAGGCAAGCTGTTTGGCATGCGCAATTGCTTTCGCCAAAGGCTCAGCCATCATCACCATCCCAGGGCCACCACCAAATGGACGTTCATCCACTCTTCTGTAGTTTCCCTCAGCAAAATCACGCGGGTTAATACAAGTAACTTGTACGATATCTCGTTTTGCCGCACGTCCGCTGATGCCGTAGGCTGTAATCGCTTCAAACATTTCAGGAAAAAGCGTAATGACTGCAAAAAACATCACAGACTCCTCTATTTTCCTGCTGTATTAATCCTAAAAGGATTAATAATCTACGCCCCAATTGACGTAAATACGACCAGCTTCAAGATCAACACGTTGTACTACATCTTTATGCCAAGGAATCATGCGCTCCTCTGAATCAACGCTGTCTGGGGTAGCATGTACCACCATCACATCATTAGCTCCAGTTTCAAACAATTCATGAATTTTACCTAAGTTTACTTCCTGCTCTTCATCATCAAGACCAAACACTGTTAAGCCTTTTAAATCTGACCAGTAGTACTCATCTACATCTGCTTTTGGCAGTTGAGACTTAGCAATCCAGATATTAGCGCCAACCAAGTTTTCTGCCCCTGTGCGATCACTCACACCTTTCAAAGCAACAACTAGGCCTTTGCCATGTGGTTTCCAACGTTTTACATCTATTGTTTGCCAACCGGCCTTGGTCTCAATGTACCAAGGCAGGTAGTCAAACATGTTGCTCATAGGTTCTGTATTTGAATACACCCAGAGCCACCCATTCAATCCATAAGCTGAACGTAACTGTCCAATCTGAATACGATCTTCGGGAACATTCTGTGTTGATGTCATGGGCTACCTACTACAAAAAATTATGCAGTAGCTTTTTTAGCTTGAGCAGCTAAAGAAGCAACACGTTCAGAAGGTTGAGCACCTTGAGAAACCCAGTGAGCAAAACGGTCTGCATCTAAACGAAGTTTTTCTGCTTGACCTTGTGCAGTCGGGTTAAAGAAACCGATACGCTCGATGAAACGACCATCACGTGCATTGCGGCTGTCAGTCACAACGATTTGATAGAATGGACGTTTTTTTGCGCCGCCACGTGCTAAACGAATAACAACCATGATAAAAGCCTTATAATTCTTACGGATTATCCCTGCGCCGACCATCGGCAACACTTCAAACCCCTTTCATAGAGGGCGACATTCTACGTGATTTTCGCCCTGAAAGAAAGATTATTTTTTGAGTTATCCGCAGTTTTGAATTTAAATTAACGTCCATCCCAATTCGAAGTTGCAGAAGGAACACAAGCCGTACCATTATTAATATCGGTACCCTTTGTCCAACAACGCTCACCACGATAATTTAAAACGATATTTCCGTCTCCAGTCTGTGAAGTATTTGCAATCGGTGTTGCAGTTAACACCCATGTTTCAGCGGTTAAAGCACTAGAGGTAACTGGGGTCAAATTGACTGTATATAGACGAGTGCCATTTGCAGGATAAGATGATGCAATACCCAAATCTGAAGCCGTAGCTCCACTAACTTTAAAATTAGCTACTTTATAACGTTGAATCTGCATAGCAATCTGTTGCAATGTAGTTTGCATATCCACACGCTTAGTATGACGAATATGCTCTTTATATGAGGGATAAGCTATCACTGCTAAAATCGCAATAATTGCCACAACAATCATTAACTCAATTAAGTTAAAGCCTTTGATTTTATTTACCATGGCTCAACTCCAGTACCACAAGTTGTATAAGTGACATTACTAGTAGCTTTGTTCTTACAACGTAACCCACTACTATTAAACAAAAAAGTAAAATTATTAGGATCGGAAGCCTCTGCTCGGATAACCCAGTTTTGTCCTAAAGCTGTAGTATCTGTTAAAGTTTTTGACGGATCATCGCCATCTCTTACCGTTATTTTATATTTAACAGTACTACCAGTCGCACCAACAGGCAAAACTACAGGTGCGGTAGTCCCTGTAGAAAAACCTTTATAATTAAAATTTCTAGATTTATGGCGATTGAGCTGTATGGAAATTTGCTGGATTTCCTGTTCTGCACGAGAAGCATCAGCACGCAAAACATAGGCTCGATATGAAGGAAGTGCAATTGCAGCAAGAATAGCTACACCAGCTACTACGATCATTAGCTCAATTAATGTAAAACCTTTGGAATATGACGTTCTCATTTGTTTCATGCCAACTTCCTACTAGTTTTTCTCATACCAACGCTGTGGAATTAAAGCTAACTTTGTACCATATCGCTTATCTTTAATTAGATTACCCTGTATACCTGAAGTATCAACGTTTGCAACAATAAGACGAGTAGATCCCGCTGTATCTGCTGCCCCGATAGAAGCTGATGTAATACCCGCCCCCAGACTTAAACGATAAGTATCTTTTGTACCACTTGCGCACTGTCCATAAGGCATACAGAATAAGTTTACAAAGCTTTCTCCTTTTACCCCTGCACCGCAATCACCAGCCAGTCCCGACTTACTCGCATCAAAAGTACTAACAAATAGATCATTATTAATAACTAACGGCACGCTCATTATCTTTTCGCTTTGCTGCTTATTGGACTTAAATCGATAAAACCACCCATTACTGCTATAGGGTGCAGCTAAAGTCTTATTAGAAAAACGATTTGTATCAGTAATTTCAGCTAAGGGATTTGCAGCCGTTGTATTTTTAGCTTCTGTATTTAATGTAATATCTGCATATAAATCACGACGAGCAACATCTTTATCATAAATATTATAAATTGCATCATAATCATATGACGAACCAACAGTATACTCTGCCAAAGGTTTACTTCGATTACCACTGCCCAAAGTAATTACAGCAAATGGAGTTCGTTCATAGTCATAAATTGAAAAAGCGGGCTGTTCATAAAAGCGAGGACTATATTGTCCATTATGTAAATTTAATAATCGAACCACACGTGTTGCAAAGCCACCTATCGTAGAAGAAGAATTATTCAAATCTATGCGAAAAGCTTGCCCCCCCAAGTCTCCAAAATAAAGATGATCCACCAAGCCATCAGCATCACGATCAATGGCTTTAATTTCACTAACAACGCTATATTGAAGATTACTATTCTTTGTCGCAATCAAACCTGAAGTTGTTGTAGCAGCACTTGATGCAGTGGCATTATCACTCGCCCACCAAAGCAAATCGCCATTCTCAGCATCAAACATATATACACCAGCACCGGTTTTGTTTGTCTGACTATAGCTATCATTTTCATAACCAGCGTCATACCCTCCACCAACAAACATAACTAACTTACGTACTCCCCCCCACTTTACCCAAGCAATTGTTGGCTTGGACCAACTTTGTCCCATGTACTGTAGAGCCGAAACTGTCTTTGAAGTACCATTTGCATATATTTTCTGATTAAGAGGATCAATATGAAATTTGAGCTTTGGATTATTTATATCTGCTAAATCAAGTGCGTAGTAACTATTTCCTCCCATACGTAAACCACCATATACGTATTGTTTTCCTTTTAAGTTACCCTTACCTGTTCCTACTGTTAAGTTACCGCTACTATCCGCTACGAACTCTGTATAAGCTTTCCAAGGACCATCTACACCATAAAATAGATTGTGCATTCCCCCATTCGTTGAATCAAATTTTGCGAAAGCTTTATATTGATTATCAACCATTTCATTTGGAACAAAAGCAAATTTTTCTTTACCAGTTGAGGCATCAACTACGTGTAATAATCCTTGTGTCGAGCCAAAGACAATATAATCCTCTCGATTTTTTGAACCCAAGGTATTATTGCTATATGTAATTTCACCTTTGTTTGTAATCAATATAGGTGATGAATGCATTACAGCTCCAACTTGACGAAGTTCGGATGCCGTAGAAAGTAATGTTGCATTAATTGTTTCTGGCTTAGTTGCATCAACTGCATAGCCAAGTAAATTCATTAAATAACCACGCTGAGGATCTTCCTTGTAACTATCCTCAGTTAAGTAACTTAAATTTATTTGCTTTAATGCATTTGCTGAACTTTCACTTATTGTTAATGTAGTCCCTGTTCCACTTATACTTCTGTTAGTTAATAACTTACGATTGGCTGTATCTGTATTTGTTGCAGATGTACGTAATGCTAACTGTGATTTAACTCCCCCCATCCATGCAAACTTTTGACTTCCATAAGTTGTCTCATCTGCATCTTTCACATCATCTTGTACATCAGGTGACCACAAATCATTATTTGCCAGTAATTTACCCTGGCTATCAACGATTAAAGTATTATTTTTATCCGTCAGACGGCCACTATTATTTACATTATATTTTTTAAGGTTTCCAGCCCATAGTTGATAATTCTTATCTGGAGTAGGTTGAAACTGAGGATAATAGGCATAATTTTGAATAGCAGTTGGATTCAGCTCATCTTGGGGTATAGTAGGTGTACCTGTAGTCACCGCAGGAATGTCTGTACTCAAATTATCAATAAAATCATTTACGCTATTCACAATATCCTGAGAACTTGATCCTGAATACCACCCTCCTTCTCCAATAATTCCCCAATAAGCAGCTTTTTTTACATTGGTATCAATCGTACCGAGATTAGCAATATTCTGTGCTTGCGTAAGCGTTTTGTTATAAGAAGGAGCATCATTAAATTCTGAACCAAACCCAACAACAGCAGTTCTTATTTTTAAACCTAAAGGATTTGCAGTTGCATCAAGTAACTTTAAAGCAAACTTATGAATGCAATCCCAACCATCAGCAGTATTTGTACAGCTAAAACTACTTCCTTTAGTTGATAAAGCAGTTTGCATCAAATTTTGAGAACCCAAATTATTATTAGGTTCACCATCTGTTAGGACATAAACACCCTGGCCACTACACTGCTTAATGCTATCAGTTTGAGTTAAAGAATCTGGTATTTTATAAGATAGAAGACCTATTTTTTTACTTTCCGTAACAGACAATGGAAAACCACTATAGGGATGCGGACCATAATAATAATAACCACTATACCCACCTAAAGTCCCGCTACTTCCCTTTGTATAACCAGATGGCAGTGACCCACTATTCCAGTTACTCCAAGTCCCGATACATGCACCGTTTGCATCCCAATTATCACATACAGCATAAGAGCCATAGTTATTCTGGAAATATACCTGCAAGTTTGCACTATTCGTTGATGTTCCCATTAAGTAAGAGGCAGCCTCTGCATAAGAACGTGCAGTAGGTGTATTTGTTTGTGCTGGCAATCCTGAAACTGCTGAAAGTAGTAATGACCTTTGAGTAGAGCCTCCTACTAAATCCCCTAATGGTCTTGCGGGTACAAGAACTCGTCCCATACTGTAAGACTGATTGTTATATACAACCCCTAAAGTTGATAATCCAATTACTTTATCATCTGATAAAGCATCGATACCTTTAGCAGTATTGCCGTTTAATAAATCAAATACCCCATCTTTCACACGGGTAATACGATCATAATATTTCACGACATCTGAACTGTAACTATACGTATATCCACTATAAGGCCCCTCAGTTCCTGTTGTAGCAGGAGGTAAGCCTGTCATGGTTTTTCCTAAATAAGTTCCTGAACAATCTTGATATTTAGTTGGTTTATTCGTACATTCCTCATAATAATAAACTTTATTCCTACCTGTACCTTTACTATAACTTCTATATAAATAAACCTTATTACTTCCAGTTGCTTCGCAATACGCTCGTGTATAAGGTACTGTTGATGTTATTGCTTCAGTACCTGAAGCAATATAACTTGCCCCACTTGGTAGATCACATGCTGTTTGACCTTTCATACTTCCCGAAATATCCA
Organism: Acinetobacter sp. IRS14; assembly: GCF_034650275.1. Classification (NCBI taxonomy): domain Bacteria; kingdom Pseudomonadati; phylum Pseudomonadota; class Gammaproteobacteria; order Moraxellales; family Moraxellaceae; genus Acinetobacter; species Acinetobacter sp. IRS14. Next base: position 45,375 of record NZ_JAOVFN010000018.1, on the reverse strand, counting down.
GCATTAGCATTAAAGTAATTTTTCCAGATCTAGCTTGCTGATAAATATCAATATCACTAGCCTGTACTACACTAGAACAGATGAGTGTTGTTAAAAGTGATGTTCCCGTCATTACTCCTAACTTACTACGATTCTGAAAGATAAAATCTCTTTCTTTTTTATAATTTTTCATGCTTTCCCCAATTAAGTAAAACCTTGTGCAATCGTGTATTCAGCTACTTGCGTTGTGTATGGAACATTTAGTCTATGTAAACAGGCTGAAACACTTTCCGTCGCTCCTGTCGCTGGTGTTAATACATCAGATGGCTGTATAACTTGATTCATTTTGCTCGAAAGGCATTGATCTATATCTGCCTTAGATGCAGTGGACAAAGATGGAATAAAAGAAGTAGCAAAAACAACAACTTTCTCAGTGTCTTCCATTTTGACATTTTTAGTATCCGTACCACGCAAACTATGCTGAAATGGATCACTTTCAGTAGATGCAAACTTTACTGCTACCTGCGTCATCACGACACTACGACCACTCGTAAAATAATTTTTTGTACTATCACTAGAATTAGATTTACAGTAGCCATCAGCTCCTAAAGCACTTCCTGTTGGAGCAGACGCCCCAGCTATCCATTGCATAATGCTGGCATTTGCTAGACTAAAAAACTGGCTCTGATCACCTCTGTAGCAAAACACTAATTCTTTATCTTTATTAGCATCACCACGGATATAACCAAACATTCCATCACGGGCTAAATTTCGCAGTAAATTACTACCATCTTCCACATTAAATAAGGCAGCATCCGAGTTTTGGACAAGCAACTGCTGGGCTTGACTATTTGTAACAATATTTAATGACATCAAACTTTGACGGATAGCTAATGTGCCAATTATCGTAATTACGAGTAATAAGACCAATACAACAATTAAGGTTGCACCTGTTTGATTTTTTTTCATTTTTATCGGCTCCCAAAGCCATTTCTCAAGGCAATTGTCTGGGAAATAACCTGCCTAATATATTTCGGGCTATTTGACTGTGGAGTCTTAACCGTTACTGTACGATCGAGCACATTAAACGTTTGATTATCCTTAATAGCGGTATCCCGCCCTAGAGACTGTACAGAACGCGTTAGTATCCCCAATTGAACTGATAAAATACGTGGTCTCGGTGAAGCATAATTCGTTAAATAATCATGAGAACTAATATAACGATACTGTCCATTTCCAACGTCAATACCTAATAGAACTCTAAAATAATCAACGCGTTTCATAATGATCTGTCCAGCATCTCCAAAACCCGTAATTTCTGTAGGTGAACCAGATTTTGGATAATGACCAGAGTCACAAGCTAATGCCAGTGCCTTATTGGGTTCACTTGTTAATGCTCTTGTATCAACTCTTAAAAAATATCGCTCTACAATATAATTATTTGTTGTATTAATTGACTGCCCTTCACAGTCAAAACCACCTATTTCAGTAGGAGCATACTGAATAACTAACTGATCGCTGGTAAAATCATTAACATTAGATGCGCCCGCCCATGCAGGGGCAGTGCCTACACTATCTCCATCGCTTTGAGTTAGTAAGGTTAAAGGAGCTTTTGCTTCTAAAATAGAATTGGGTAAATTAGCAATTTTAGTATTGGCATTTAATGTATCAATAAAGGCATTCGCTGTAGAAGTAAGTACAACTCCACCATATGTTGTTTGATCATTCATAAATGCTCGACCAGCATCTAGATTAGCTAGTCTGATATCTTTAACTATGTAGTTCAAACCAAAATTAGCATTATCCTGTAAATCTGTCGCACCGTGCTGTAACGTTAAACTTTTTTGTCCGGTAAAAAATAATAAAATTGCTGCAGCAGTAATAATCAAGCCTAAGGTTAAAGACAGCATTAACTCAATTAAAGTAAAACCATATTGGTTTTTCATTAATAAACCTCCATGATTAAACAAGTTGATGCCGCGTTATAACTTGTGCCATTAGTACAATCTGTTACACCATCACCATCTGTCGCACTGGTATCAGCCCACGCAACATAAATACAATTACGCCCATTATTATTACCTTTGCACGTCATCATATTTATAGTCATACCTAAGGCATCTGCATTTTTTGCAACCTGAGAAACATCGAAATCTGCTAACTCAGTTGAAGTACAATTACTTGTTGAACAATTTTTCTGAGATATTTTTTGATTTTCAGCTGTGCTGATTTCTGTTTTATATTTATTTAAGGCTGAGCGGTTTACTCTTATTCTTTCTGCTAAATCACGTGCAATATTAATTCCCTGTGCACGATATGTAGCCTCCGAAGTAGCTTCTACTGCCCGATATTGCAAAGCCACATATCCCAAAACACCTATCGCGAGTAAAAGTAAGGCAACTAATATCTCCACCAATCCCATACCTTTTTGATTTTTATAATTTAGCATTAGCAAGTTTCCTTTGGATTCATAAAGATGGAACCCAATTTTGATAAAACAAAACTTTTCTTAACGTGTAATTGAGAATTGCACATAGAAATAAGCAAATCTTGTGAAATACTAGAAACTGTTCCATTTGCTATAAATATGATGCTTGATGTAGATAGTGATGTTGTAGTTCCATCTGCTGCTAAAAGTTTTAGCTCAAGACTATTATCTTCTTCTGCAATCCAGTTAAAAGTTGTTAAGGTATTAGCAGCATTTGAGTTTAAATTTACAGAAACATTTGCATGACTTAGTACTGCCTGACTTTTAGCATTAGATAGCGTGTTGACTAAGTCTCTTTGATTAGTATCAAACCTTATACTTTCGAATAAATTTGACATAGACGGCGCAGCCATCATCGCAATGATGGTCATTACTGTAATCGTCACCATGAGCTCAACCAAGGTGAACCCTTCTTGTGGAATAATTCCCCTCATCCCCAGAACCCCAAATAAACTTAAGAATTTTTTATTTATTATTTAAATTTTACGGCTTAGATTTACAAAACAAATACAAAGCAGATAAAGGGTATAAAAAAACAGATAACTGTCATATCAACAATTATCTGTTTACTATTTTAAAATCAGTATGTTAAATAAATCACACTTTATGCTTGAGTCACATGAATTCGTAATTCTTTAGGAAGGCTAAAGGTTATGTTCTCTTCACGTCCATCTAATTCTTTAGGTGCTTGCGCACCCCAGTCTTGTAAACGTTGAATCACTTGCTTAATTAGAATTTCTGGTGCTGAAGCACCCGCTGTCACACCAATTTTGCACGTATCATTAAACCATGACTGTTCTAACTGATCAGCATTATCTACAAGGTAAGCCGCCTTACCCATGCGCTCTGCAAGCTCACGTAAACGATTTGAATTTGACGAATTAGGCGAGCCTACAACTAAGACCACATCACACTGCTCCGCCAAGTCACGTACAGCATCTTGTCTGTTTTGAGTAGCGTAGCAAATATCATCTTTACGCGGACCTTGGATCTGAGGAAATTTTGCACGTAAAGCATCAATAACTTTAGCTGTATCATCAATAGATAAAGTTGTTTGAGTTACAAATGCAAGTTTTTCAGGATGTCTAACTGCAAGCGCAGCAACATCAGCTTCATCTTCAACTAAATAAATGTCACCACCTTTCAATTTGTCATATTGACCCATTGTTCCTTCAACTTCTGGGTGCCCTTCATGACCAATTAAAATGGCTTCAGTACCTTCTCGTGCGTATTTAGTCACTTCAATATGAACTTTAGTAACTAAAGGACAAGTTGCATCAAATACTTTTAAGCCTCGACGCTCTGCTTCTTGCTGAACAGCTTTTGAAACACCATGAGCACTAAAAATTACAATTGAGTCATCCGGAACCTGATCTAGTTCATCAACAAAAACCGCCCCTCTTTGACGTAAGTCATCTACCACAAATTTATTGTGTACAACCTCATGACGCACATAAATAGGAGGGTTAAAACATTCTAAAGCCCGATTGACGATTGCTATGGCTCGATCAACACCGGCACAAAAACCACGCGGATTAGCTAACACAATTTCCATAACAGCCTCAAAATTAATAAAACAGGGGAATTTCTCTTGAATATTTGCAATTAAAACTATTCAGTTTAAACGCACGGTACACTACAATAGCGAAGATATTTTATCATATCAGGAAAAATATCATGTCGGGTCTATTGTTTGTCGTTTCTGCTGCATCAGGAACGGGCAAAACATCTTTGGTGAAAGCCCTGCTTGACCGTGTGAGCAATTTACATGTTTCAGTCTCACATACTACCCGAGGTCAACGTCCCGGTGAATTAGATGGTGTTCACTATCACTTCACTACAAAAGATGAATTTCTAGACCAAGTCAACCATGACGGTTTTATTGAATACGCTGAAGTATTTGGTAATTACTATGGCACTTCTCAAGCAACTGTAAAACAACAGTTAGCTCAAGGACACGATGTTCTACTTGAAATTGATTGGCAAGGTGCAGAGCAAGTTCGCAAACTTTTTCCTGAATCCAAGCAAATATTTATTTTACCGCCAACACAGTTTGACCTTCGTCAGCGTTTATCTAATCGCGGCACAGACTCAGTTGAAGTCATTGAACATCGTTTAAGCTGTGCAGTTGAAGATATGCAGCATTACACGAACTTTGATTACATCATTATTAATGATGACTTTAATAAAGCCTTACATGAGATTGAAGCTGTGATCACAGCAAACCGTCTAGTGTTATCTCAGCAAGCGAAACGTTATCAAACATTAATTCAAGACTTGATTACTCCTCAACCAAAACAGGAATAACTTGAGTCTAGATCGAAAGCCTTTTATACTGTTTAGTCTGTTCAAATTCACCATTCCAAAACGAGAACTTTTATGGCACGCGTCACCGTTGAAGATTGTTTAGATCATGTAGACAACCGTTTTGAGCTTGTGCTCGTTGCAAGTAAACGTGCTCGTCAATTGGCACGTCAAGGCATGGAGCCAACTGTAGAATGGGATAACGACAAACCGACTGTAGTTTCTTTGCGCGAAATCGCGGCAGGGCACGTTACGAAAGAAATTCTTAAGCAACGTGAACAAGATTATCAAACTTCTAGTCTTGATCTTGCTCTTTCTACAAACAGCTTGAATTTAGAAGGTTTTTCTTTCTAATTAATTCTGTTTCATAAAAAAACCATCGTTTTTCTGCGGTGGTTTTTTATTTGGCTTTGTCTTGAATTTAAAGATATTGAAAAAAGCAATTATTTTCATTGAAAAAAAAATACACTTTTTCAAATGAAAAAATTGACAAGTTCCGCAATATGCTTTTCATTAAGAAGTAGATAGATTTAGTTTTTCAGTATTAGGAAAAAGGGTGATTTATGCCAGGCGAAGAGGTCAGCCAAGCCAAGCAACAGCTTAAATTGATTATCGACCCTTACTTATCGGTAAGTGAGGTCGAGAAAGTGCTTGCTGCCTGTGATTTTGCCGATCTAGCGCATACTGGCATCACACGTAAAAGTGGTGAACCCTACATTCTGCATCCAATTGCTGTGAGCTGTATTCTTGCGAACATGCGTTTAGATGCTGAAACCTTAATGGCAGCTCTTTTGCATGATGTTATTGAAGATACTCAATATACAAAAGAAGATATTACTGAAAAATTTGGCCTGACAGTTGCCGAGCTAGTTGACGGCGTAACCAAACTTAGCCAGTCAAGCGATAAAGAATATAATAAGGCCGCCTCATTCCGAAAAATCTTGCAAGCGACCCTACAGGACCCACGTGTCATTATTATTAAATTAGCTGACCGCTATCATAATATGACAACTCTAGGTGCTTTGCGTCCAGATAAACGCGCTCGTATTGCTCAAGAAACTCTTGATATCTTTGTGCCAATGGCAAGATTAGTCGGCATGAATGAAATGGGCGATAATCTAGAAAATCTTTGTTATCAAAATCTTGATCTTGATATGTTTGATAACGTGCAAAATGCACTACGTCTAACCAAACCAGAGCGATGTAAATATCAAAGCATCTGGGAACAAAACCTCGCTGAACTTCTTCATAATTATCATATTCAAGGCCGCATTAAAAAGAAAAACAACAATATCGAATTATTACGCCATTTCGTTAAAAATGAGATGGATTTACAAGAGCTTACCCACAGCCATGCTTTTGAAATCGTTTTACAATCAATTGCCGACTGTGACCGCCTAGTTGATGCTTTAAGAGAAAACTTTCAGGTCATTCAATATCAAGACCATATCCGTCGTCCGCTACCGGGTGGCAACCAATCTTTACTGATTAAACTTAAAGGCGAAAAAACTACACTATCTCTTACCATTCAAACCGAGCTTATGCGTAAAGCTGCTCGTTTTGGGGTAGTGCTTGGTGAAAATGCACCACAAACTTGTCGTTCGGCTATTCAGGCTTCAATGCAAAATCTGAATACGCTCATCGATGGAGAATGTGCAAAAACGACCTTCAATGATTTATTAGATTACTTACACCAAGAAAAAATTTGGGTTTACACTCCACATGGTCAGCTCCACGAATTACCACAAGGTGCTACCGTAGTTGATTTTGCTTATTCAGCCAGTTTATTTTTAGGTAACCATGCCGTTGGTGCAAAAGTAGATGGCGAGATTAAACCACTATCGACACCATTAATCAGCGGTCAGGTTATTGAAGTTATTACGGATGTTTTAGCAACACCAAATCCAGACTGGTTAAGTTTTATTAATACGCAAAAAGCTCGCCGTGCCTTACAGCATGTCCTTAAAGATCAAGATATTGAAGAACAACGTCTTGTCGGTGCACAAGCACTTTCTCGAGCACTGAAACTATTTAACCGTTCGATTAACGATCTCTCTGAAGCCGACTGGTTAGATTTACTTCAATGGCGTCACATCGATAATAAAAATACATTGTTTGAACAAATTGCTGTTGGCGACCTACTACCTCAACTTGTGGCTAATCACTTATTTGCTCATGACAAGCATCCACAAGTGGAAAATTCAGATCGACTCATTCAAAGTACTGAAGGTATCGACGTTAAATATGCGCATTGCTGTAATCCAGTTTTGGGCGACCCAATTCAAGGACATTTAACACGTCGTGGGTTGATTGTGCATCGTATCCGCTGCCATAACTTGCTACATGAACAACATCTACATCCTGAAAATATTATGCCGCTTCAATGGAAAGCAGATGACGTAGATGATGTTCGTTTTACAGCCTACCTCGCTATAGAAATGGCAATGAATGATGAGCAGGTATCAGACCTGATCTATCAATGTCGTAAAAATAATGCAGGAGTAGAAATGGTTCACTCAAATGAGCAAAGAACTTTTGTTAATATTGTGGTGAACAACCGCAAACATATTGCAAAAGTCATCCGTGATTTACGTATGCATTATGGTTTTCCACGCATTGAGCGTTTGGATGCGCCTAATCCACAGATGGAAATTTCAAAAGTAAGCTAAGTCTTTACAAGGGCTATTGGTCAGATTTATGTTTCTTTAACAAAATCAAACTTTCCAAATCCACTTAATCAATTAAATCGATGATACTTTTGTCCAAAGCGATCATCGATTATGATGAAATGAGATTTAATCAAGGAGAACCAAATGTCCCGCCAAGTAATTCATACTGAAAATGCCCCTGCTGCTATCGGCACATACTCTCAAGCCATTTTAGTAGATAATACATTATATCTTTCAGGGCAAATTGGTTTAGACCCATACAGTATGGAACTTGTAGAAGGTATTGAAGCTCAAATTCGCCGTGTATTTGATAATTTAAAAGCAGTTTGTGAAGCTGCCGGCGGTTCTCTAGCAGACATTGCCAAGCTCAATATTTTTCTAACTGATTTATCAAACTTCCAACTTGTAAACCAAATTATGGGTGAATATTTTGCTCAACCATATCCTGCACGTGCAGCTCTTGGTGTAGCAAGTTTACCAAAAGGTGCTTTAGTTGAAATGGATGGTATTGTAGTTATTAATCAATAAGATATAGAAATATATTAAATATTTTCCGTTAAATTTTTAACTCTAAATCATGAACCACCTTTGTATAAAATCTGAACATAACTCAGATTTCCGCTCAGGTGGTATTTTTTTATCCAAATTCCCAATAATAATAAATGAGATTTTAAATGAATTTCATTGACAAACGATAATAATTATCAATAATATCAATTATCGCATTTATATTTGGGGATCACTCCCATGTACGTTTGCTTGTGTCGTGGCATTACCGATCAAGATATTAAAGACGCTGTTGAAAATGGCGCTGAAAGCTATCGCGAAATTCGTGATTTGCTTGATCTTGGTACTTGCTGTGGACGCTGTGCACCAGAAGCACGTGCTATTATTAATGAAGAATTAGCAGAAATCGCTGCTCGTATTTCTGTAGCTGCGTAAAAGATTTATAAAAATTTAATAGTATTTATTAGCTCCTCCACCGCTTTTTGCGGAACGTTAATAGTTCCTCATTCAAGCGGTTTTTTTTGGTTGGAAACTCTCCTTTCCTAATATTGTGTTGTTTTTGATTGCGATTTTCATTTGCTGTTCTATAAATTACTCGCCATATCAGTGTTTGTTCACTAGAATGGTTTTATAGATTGCCTTAATTAAATTAAGGCAGAAATTGTTTTGGAGTAGCTACAATGAAAGGCAATCGTGATGTCATTAATCAGCTCAACCAAGTGCTGTATCATCATCTAACTGCAATTAATCAATACTTTTTGCATTCACGCATGTTTAATGATTGGGGAATTGAGCAGCTTGGCTCTGCTGAATATAAAGAATCCATTCGCCAAATGAAGCATGCAGACAAAATTATTGAACGTATTTTATTCTTGGAAGGTTTACCTAATCTTCAGCACTTAGGCAAACTTTATATTGGTCAACATACAGAAGAAGTTCTGCAATGTGACATTCGTAAAGTGAAAGAAAATATAGAAGCGATTCAAAAAGCAGTTGCACTCGCTGAAACAGAACAAGACTATGTGACGCGTGATCTTGTTCAAGAAATTTTAGAAAAAGAAGAAGAATATTGGGACTGGTTAGATACTCAAATTGACCTTATTGGCAATGTAGGTATTGAAAATTACATCCAAAGTCAGATGTAATTTCTCATAAAAAAATCCCCTTGAATACAAGGGGATTTTTTTACTTTTCTTTTAATAACTCTGGTAGCGTTATTTTCTGCTTATAGAGATGCTTTAAAATTAATAATTGCTGCTCTGCTTTCTCTGGTTTTCCATTATAAGCCAGCAATTTTGCATTTTTACGTAAATTATATGGAGTTGCTTTATTCTTTACCGAGTTTCCCCACTGAACTAGCTCAGCTTCAGATAATTTAGTTTTTGGATTAAGTTCAATCCATTTTAAACGCTCTTCAAACTGCGTTAAAACAAAAATTTTACTGCTTCCCATGAACTCTGCATTTGGTTTTTTATTCTTATACAGTAAATTACTATTTAGAACATACACATTGTAATCACGTAAAATCGCAATAATAAGTAGTAAACTGCCTACCCATATTAAGCGAAAAAGTTGCTTATTCAGTACAACTCCCTTAAGTACTGGAGTCTGCGCCTGAACAATACCGAGCAAGAAACCACAAGTAAGTAAGAAATAAGCATAGCGCTGTGGGAACTCGAACATGGCATGAATAAACACCGCACACACCATCATAATCGCTATAATTGAGATGGTTTCTTTAGCCTGTTGATTTAACCAAAGGAACCAACACGCAAAGTAAGCAATAATTACAGCTGCTAATGGAATACCATTCCAAACAATTAAATCAAGCAGTACATTATGGGCACTATTAAACCATACATGTACAGTTCCATATTGAATACTATCTACTACAGCAACACTGGTTTGACTCCATCCATATCCTGCCCATGGCTGCTGTGCTATGGCATGTAATATTTGTATCCACATGCCTACACGCTCATGCCCCGAACCTGCACGAGCAACAAATGTACTTGTTTCAGTAATCTGTGTATTTGTAGAGAACTCAATGAATTGAGTAATATAAGGTAAGATGAATCCAGCAATTAAGAAAAATGTTAAGCACCACAAGAAGCCTTGAGCAAATCCAAATCTTTTTTGCTTTCTAAACTGCTTAATCACCCAATAGATAAGTAAAAATGGAAAAACTATCCATGAAGTTCTTGATTGACTCAATGCAACTGTAAATAAAATAATAAGTGTTGAAGGTAGTAACAACCAGATTGTTACTTTATTCTTTTCATATAAATACAAACATCCTAATAATCCGATAATTAAAAAGGTTGCCATATTATTAGGTTGGCCAAAATTACCGTAAGGACGATTACCCAGTAACTTAAGCACATACGGAATATGAGACTCAATATTCAACCATTGGCAAATTGCAATGAAACTAGTAATAAGCGATACAATAATTACAAGTAGGCTAAAACCCGAAAAGATTTGATCACGCTTTTGTTGATCTAAAGACAGGTTATAACCAGCCAAGACCATAAACCAAAAACCTAACAAGTAAAATGAACTCAATAAGGCTGTGCTCAGATCAAAAACTAAACCAAAACCCCACTGCACTACCGGAATTAAAGTAAATGGCAGCAACAATAGTTGCGCTCTAGGAATTTTAATATTTTGCTGAATTAGAGCGGCTAATACGCATAATCCAGCCCCAAAAGTACTCACTTCACTCGAAAACATAACCCAAGGGCTATAGTGAAATGGAGACAACCATGCAAAACCTAACAGGATTGCAGCGAGGAATAGGAAGAATACTTGCATAGTAAAGGTTAGAAGCTAAAACTTGAAAGAATTATACATGGAAGAAAGCGCAATTAGTTTTTTTACAAATGATTCAATAGCAACCATATATCATTGTTTTAATAGTTTTTTATTTTAATTAATAACGACTTTAACAGTTTTATATTTTATTATTTTTAACAAAAAAGCAAGAGCACATTAAATGCTCTTGCTTCTCAGCTACTTATAGCACGCCTTTAGGAGTATATTTCTCATCTAAATTTGTACCAGTAGCCTGTTTTTTCAACGTTCCATTACTAAGTACATCTAACACTAAGATTTTGTCTGCAATTTTCCCAGATGTACCTGTGGTAGCATAAGTAATTTTAATCTGACAACCTGTAATTGTTGCGCTAGCATTTGCAGTATCACCTTGTACTTCCACAGTACTATATTTACCTGTTACCGATAGACCAGCAGTAGGTTCACATTGATTATTTTGTAAATTATCAGCAATATCCGATTTCAGACCATCTCCCAAACTGATACCTTCTGCGACCTGAGAACGTGCAATGTAATCTTGATATGCAGGAATCGAAAATGCTGCCAAAATACCAATAATGGCAACCACGATCATGAGTTCAATTAATGTAAAACCTTTTTGTGCATTCATAGCCTTTTCCCCAAAGATTGTATGTATGTTTTTATATAAGCTTTTTCAGCTCTCAACTATATAGCAGCAACCATGCCAACTTTTATTTTACTTATAAAACAAAAACTTATATTGATTTTAAAATTTACTTAATCTAAAATCACTGTAAATAACTGACAAAAATCGTCACATAACTTTTGATTAAAACAGATCACACATCAAAAAAAGTAAACAAAATCTATCAAACTTTATATTTGTTTTTGTGAGCAAATTCTCTTTAAAAATAAATAAATAGGTGACATTTTTTGTCAGCCACCTTAAGAAATAAAATTTTAAAATTATGAGATATAGAACTTTTAGAAAATAACTTAATTAATAATAATTGGGGCATTTCCCAATTCATTGGATTGATCTGGCATGTTTTCATCATAAAAATATGACAATACATCTCCAATTTGCTGCACCCCCATCACGACAGCTTGTTGATATTGTTTTTGTTTAAGTTGTTGAACGATAGACTCACAAATCTGCTGCCAGACCTGATCATTGGTCGCATTTCTAATACCTCGGTCAAATATAACTTCTACAGTACGTTCACATAAATTTAGGTATAACAATACGCCGCTATTTAATGCAGTATCCCAAACACCTAATTCTGCAAATAACTGCTGTGCTCTTAAACGTGTGTTTTGTCTATAGGCTTGTGAACATGGAATATGGCCTTCAATTACCACCTGTATCTCGCCAACATGTCCATGTTCTGCTCGCTGTACAGCATCGGCAATAATTTGCTTATCTTGTTTTGAAAAATAACGACTACTGGCTGGGAAATAACATAAATGCTTAAACCAACGTTTTAGACTTGGCTCTACAGATTCCTCAATTTTTGGCTGAGTAATAATTTGTGTTGTTTCTGATGTTGTTACCATGAGCCTGAAGCACCTCCACCGCCAAAACGACCTCCACCACCGCCATAGCCTCCGCCACCACCGCCGAAGCCTCCTCCACGTCCACCGCCGCCAGAACCACTCAGAATGGCCTGTAAAATAAGTTGGGCAATAGAAGTAATGAGTAAAAAGAAGATTCCAAAACCAAGTAATAAGCTAGTCACTAGACCTGCGCCATTTACAAAACCTGCTACCGCAGCAGCAACACCAGCAGTAGATGCACTAAGAGGTCGTCCTACAATAAATGAACCCACAATTCCAGCAACAAGAATAAATAAAGCCATTGTCAGCGTCGTTTGTTTGGCTTGTTGCTCTTCCGCAGCTTGATGTTGACGTTCTTTTAAATCTTGAGCAGCTTGCTGAGCGACTTCTGGGTCAAGATTTAAAATCCTTCCAATTTCATCAAGACCTGCATTTAAACCTTGTGCATATTGGGCTTGTTTAAAATAAGGTGTAATTTGGTTTCGAATAATCCGACTTGCGACAATATCAGGCAATACACCTTCTAAACCATATCCCGTTAAAATTTGTATGCGGCGATCATTTACCGCAACTGCAATGAGTAATCCGTTGTCACGTTTAGATGATCCTAATTGCCACTGCTCACCCACTCGTAATGCATAATCAAAAATATCTTCTTGACCCGTAGTCGGAACAATAACGACACCAATTTGCGCTTTACCTTGTTGGTATAAATTTAGAATTTTTTGGTCGAGCTGCTGTTTCTCAGCCGCACTTAAAATATTAGCTTGATCAATAACAGGCTGATTTAAAGTTGGCAAACCACGAATTGATTCACCGTCTGCCATATCGTTAGAGACTTTAGGCGAGGCAGCAACACTTGAAGCAGCTTGTTCACCTGTCTTAGACGCAGTGGCTTGATTTTGCTGTTTTTGAATGATTTTGCCCGCTACTATTGTGTCGGTCTCGTCAGTAGCAGTTGCAATATTACTTTCACTCCATGCTGTATTCTGAAAAAGAACACCACAACAGAGCATAATTAAGGTCGTAATAAAGACCTTAATTTGCTTAGACTGAAGCAATATAATATTTCTCATACAGCACTCCTTTGATTTATACAATTAATCAAAAGAAACTTTTGGAGCCTGTTGTGCAGAAGCTTCTGCAGAGAAATTGGCTTTAGGATGCATACCAATTACTTTTGCGGTCACAGCTTGCGGGAACTGGCGTACATATCCGTTGTAATCTTGCACTGTTGTAATATAACGATTACGTGCAACTGCGATACGGTTTTCTGTACCCTCAAGCTGAACTTGTAATTCCTGGAATTGAGTATTGGCTTTCAAATCTGGGTAGTTTTCAGACACAGCAATAAGTCGAGATAATGCCCCTGTTAATTGACTTTGAGCCTGTTGATATTTTTCAAGTAAAGCGGGGTCTTCTAAAACTTCTTTATCAACTTTTAAACCTGCAACATTCGAGCGTGCCTGTGTTACTTCGGTTAATACTTGCTCTTCATGTTTAGCGTAACCTTTTACCACATTGACAAGGTTTGGCACCAAATCTGATCGACGTTGGTATTGGTTTTGTACTTCAGACCATGCTGCTGTTACAGCCTCATCTTTTACTTGTAGAGTGTTATAGCCACATCCCGAAAATAGTAAGGTGCTGGCAAGTGTTGTTGCGACCGCTAATTGTTTCAATGTTTTCATCGTCACATTATCCTCAAGTTTTTCTTTATATTTTTGACCTCTTTACCCGATTGTATGATGAATTTGGCATTATTGTGTTGCTTTTATTTTATTGATTTTTAAAAACCGAATTTTTAAATCCGGTTTTCTATTAACTTAATCTTTGATCTTTTTCTTGTTGAAAACTTGCCATTTGATATTCTTCTGCTAAAGAACTTTTCCAGTAATCGACCATCTTGTCGTAATCTTTTTGACTAGGATGAAAATCTTTTTTGTAATATGCGAAGTATTCAGGCATTAATTGAACAAGCATCTTTATCAGCAAATACGCCCCAAACAAATTACCTCCGATTTTAGGTAAGCTATTCCATTTATCTTGCCAAAATAAACGAGTTGTCCCATAAAAAGCGAGACTAGCAAACCCAGTAGTGACGCTACGCATGAGTAAGCGACGAATACGGTCATCTCCATATACATGTTGATAGACATCGAAAGCGACTGAGCGATGTTCAATTTCTTCAATCGCATGCCATACCCAAAGTTTTAACGCATCTTGATCTAACGTTTTTAACAATTCTGGATGTTGTAAAACATATGCTCCAAGAAGAGCTGTAAAATGTTCAAAAGCACAAGTAAGGGCTAATTGCAGCTTAGGTGGAATCGTTCTTAAGTATTTATCCCGCTCATTCAACCAATTTTGAAAACTGTCCAGATTATAATCATCACGGCGCCAAGCTTCATTAAACTCACCATGCGCTTTTGAATGCATAGCCTCCTGTCCAATAAAAGCTGCAATTTGCGCTTGCAATTGAGGGTCTGAAACTTTATCACGCACATTACGTACGCTATTTACAAAAAATTGCTCACCTACTGGAAACGTTAATGAGAGTGCAGTTAAAAAATGAGACATAAGAGGCGAGTTTGCAAAATAGTGCCGCTTGATCGCCTTTGGATTAAATTCAAGACGACGCACTGTAATACCCAACGCTTTTCGACGATTTAAATATGATTTTTCTGCCGTCATACCTGCGATGTTCATACTCAACACCTATTGTATTGAAGAAGGAAGTTTTGAGTATGTCGTGAGCTTAAAAAGCTAAAAAGGGCAAAAAAGCTTATTATATTTGCCAAAAACATCAAAGTGACTAATGGTAGACAATAAAAAAGCCTACTTGAAGTAGGCTTTTTTGAGTGTTTTAACAAATTAATTTATTAAACACCAAGGTAATCCAAAATACCTTCAGCAGCTTGACGGCCTTCCCAAATCGCAGTCACGACTAGGTCTGAGCCACGCACCATATCACCACCAGCAAAGATTTTCGGGTTTGATGTCTGGAATTTGAATTCTTGCTTTTCAGCTGCGACAACACGACCTGAACCATCAAGATTAATATTCGCGTTACCAAACCAATCCGCTGGGCTTGGGCGGAAACCAAATGCAAGTAAAACAGCATCAGCTGGTAATACTTCTTCAGAACCTGGAACTGGTTCAGGACTGCGACGGCCACGACTATCTGGTTCACCCATTTGTGTCGTTACCACTTTTACGCCTGTCACTTTGCCATTTTCACCAACGATTTCGATCGGTTGACGATTGAATAGGAATTTTACACCCTCTTCATAGGCATTTTTTACTTCACGTGCAGAACCCGGCATGTTGCTTTCATCACGACGGTATGCACACGTTACATCATGAGCGCCTTGACGTAATGAAGTACGGTTACAGTCCATCGCTGTATCACCACCACCAAGTACAATCACCTTTTTACCATCTAAACTGATGTACTCACTTGGATCTTTTTCCCAACCTTGGCAGCGGTTCACATTAGAGATTAGGAAATCAAGAGCATCATAAACGCCATTAAGATCTTCACCCGGGAAACCACCCTTCATGTAGGTATAAGTTCCCATACCCATGAACACCGCATCATATTCTGCAAGTAATTCATCAATGGTTACATCTGTGCCAATTTCAGTATTTAAACGGAATTCGATGCCCATACCTGTGAAAATTTCACGGCGGCGTTTCATCACATCTTTTTCCATTTTAAATTCTGGAATACCAAATGTAAGTAAGCCACCAATTTCAGGACGCTTATCGAATACAACTGGTTTAACACCACCGCGAGCTAGAATATCTGCACAGCCTAAACCAGCAGGACCAGCACCAATAATGGCAACTTTTTTGTCAGTCCATTTTACGCCTGACATATCTGGACGCCAGCCCAAAGCAAAGGCTGTATCGTTGATATATTTTTCAGCATTACCAATCGTTACTGCACCAAAACCATCGTTTAAGGTACAAGCACCTTCACATAAACGGTCTTGTGGGCATACGCGACCACATACCTCAGGTAGTGTATTCGTTTGATGACAAAGCTCAGCAGCTTGGAAAATTTGGCCTTCAGCAATGAGTTTTAACCAGTTTGGAATGTAGTTATGTACAGGACATTTCCATTCGCAATATGGGTTACCACAACCTAAACAACGGTGAGTCTGATTCGTAACTGTTTCCGATGTAAAAGGTTTATAAATTTCCACAAATTCTGCTTTGCGGACAGTAATATCTTTTTTCTCTGGATCTTGGCGTGCTACATCCAGAAATTGAAAGTCATTATTTAGGCGTTCTGCCATGTCTCTCTCCGTGGGTAGGCGCGGTTTTCACTGTTGTCCGCACCTGCCTATGTCGTTGCAGTCGTGGAATTATTGTGGATCAGCTTGTGTTGTTTTCAAAAGCGTTTGTAAATTAGCAGCCTTTGGTTTCACAAGCCAGAATTTACGGCTGTAGAAATCGAACTCATTGCGGATTTTATAAGCCCAAGCACTACCTGTTTCTTTAATATGCTCATCGATAATACGCAACAAGAACTCTTTATGATCTTCCATAGATTCTGTTGAAATACGATTTAAATCAATCAACTCGTGGTTGTAGTAATCTACGAAATCATTATCAAGGTCAAGTACATAAGCAAAACCGCCGGTCATGCCTGCGCCAAAGTTATGGCCTACTTTACCAAGTACAGTCACAACACCACCTGTCATATATTCACAGCAGTGATCGCCAGCACCTTCAATTACAGCAAATGCGCCAGAGTTACGAACTGCAAAACGCTCACCCGCTGTACCCGCTGCAAAAAGCTTACCGCCAGTTGCACCGTACAAACAGGTATTACCAATAATTGCTGTGTTTTGAGTTTGGAAAGGTGAACCTTTGGGTGGGAAAATTGAGATACGGCCACCTGCCATACCTTTACCCACATAGTCGTTTGCATCACCTTCAAGACGGATGTGTAAACCACCCGCGTTCCATACACCAAGTGACTGACCAGCTGTACCAGTTAAGTTCATCACTACTGGGTGTACTTCCATACCTAAGTTGCCATAGCGACGAGCAATTTCACCCGACACACGAGCACCGATCGAACGGTCACAGTTCACAACATTGAAGTTGAACTGACCACCAGCACTTGATTCAATTGCAGGAAGCATTTCTGCAACCATTTTCTCAGCTAACACACCTTTATCAAATGGTGCATTCCCTTGTACTTCACAGTACTGCGCTTTACCGTCAGCAGATGGATGAGACGTTAACAATGCACTTAAATCTAGGTGAGCATGTTTTTCAGTTTCACCCGGTAATACTTCGAGTAAATCAACACGACCGATTAAGTCT
This sequence comes from Acinetobacter sp. IRS14, assembly GCF_034650275.1. Lineage (NCBI taxonomy): Bacteria > Pseudomonadati > Pseudomonadota > Gammaproteobacteria > Moraxellales > Moraxellaceae > Acinetobacter > Acinetobacter sp. IRS14. The sequence goes on along the minus strand of NZ_JAOVFN010000018.1, from coordinate 27,732 downwards.
TTCAATGAAGACACACCTAATGCTGCCAACCATTCACGTGTTTCTTCCGCAATGAAATGGAAGAAATTGATGAGCATTTCTGGTTCGCCAATGTAGTGCTCTTGACGTAAGTGATCTTGTTGAGTTGCAACACCAGTCGCACAGTTGTTTAAGTGGCAAATACGGAGGTATTTACAGCCTAATGCAATCATTGGTGTTGAACCGAAACCAAAGCTCTCAGCACCTAAAATTGCTGCCTTGATCACATCAAGACCAGTTTTTAAACCACCATCAGTTTGTACACGTACTTTGCCACGTAAGTCATTTACACGAAGAGCTTGATGCGCCTCACTTAAACCCAACTCCCATGGAGAACCCGCATGGTGAATTGATGAAAGTGGAGATGCAGCTGTACCACCGTCATAACCAGAAATGGTAATGAAGTCTGCATATGCCTTCGCAACACCAGCTGCAATTGTTCCTACACCCGGCTCAGATACCAGTTTTACTGAAACCATTGCTTGCGGGTTAACTTGTTTCAAGTCAAAAATTAACTGAGACAAATCTTCAATTGAGTAAATATCGTGGTGCGGTGGAGGTGAAATCAGTGTTACACCCGGCACTGAGTAACGTAAACGTGCAATTAAACCATTTACTTTACCGCCCGGTAACTGACCGCCTTCACCTGGTTTTGCGCCTTGAGCAACTTTAATTTGCAATACTTCAGCAGAAGTTAGATATGCAGGCGTTACACCAAAACGACCTGATGCAATCTGTTTGATTTTCGAATTACGAATTGTGCCGTAGCGAACAGGATCTTCACCACCTTCACCAGAGTTTGAACGACCACCAATTGTGTTCATCGCAATTGCAATCGCTTCATGCGCTTCTGGAGAAAGAGCACCTAAAGACATCCCAGCCGAGTCAAAACGAGGCAAGATTTCTTCAACTGATTCAACTTGCTCAACTGGAATCGAGTTCGTTGTTTTTAACTTAAATAAGTCACGAATAGTCGCTACTGGACGGTTATTCACCAGCTCAGCATATTCTTTAAAGTGTTCGTATTTACCTGAGCGAACCGCTTTGTGTAATGAGTTAATCACATCTGGGTTAAACGCGTGATACTCTTTATCAAACACAAATTTAAGGAGACCACCTTGGTCAATTGGTTTACGATTTGACCATGCTGTAGCAGCTAATTTTTTCTGGTCTTTTTCAAGATCAGCAAATGTTGCACCCTGAATACGACTTGGAACACCCAAGAAGCACTGATCTACCACTTCAGACGATAAACCCACTGCTTCAAAAAGCTGACCGCCACGATACGAAGCAACAGTAGAGATACCCATTTTTGAAAGAACTTTTAATAAGCCTTTCTCAATACCTTTACGGAAGTTTGCTTGAGCATGGATTGGATCACCTAAAAGCTCACCTTTCGCAATCAAATCATTAATTACGTCATATGCAAGGTATGGGTAAACAGCGGTTGCACCGAAACCTAGTAATACCGCAAATTGATGCGGATCACGTGCAAAACCAGTTTCAACCATGATGTTTGCATCAGTACGTAAACCAGTTTTAATGAGGTAATGATGTACTGCACCTGTTGCAAGCGCTGCGTTTGCAGGCAAGAAACCTTGGCGAATATTTTTATCAGTTAAAATAATTAAAGTTTTACCATCACGAACCGCTTGCGCTGCCTCTTCACAGATACGTGTAATCGCAGCTTGTAAACCTTCTTCTTCAGCATAGTTCAAATTGATGTCAACAGACTCATAGCCTGCGCGATCAATACTACGGATTTGCTGCATTTTTGAGTTAGACAGAACAGGGCTCGAAATAATGATTCGATCTGCGTGCTCTGGACCTTGCTCAAATACATTCTGTTCACGACCTAAACAGGTTTCGAGCGACATTACAATCGATTCACGTAGCGGATCAATTGGCGGGTTTGTCACTTGCGCAAATTGTTGACGGAAATAATCAGTCACATGGCGTACTTGACGAGATAATACAGCCATTGGCGTATCATCACCCATAGAACCTACAGCTTCCTGACCACTTTCAGCAATAGGACGTAACAACTGGTCGCGCTCTTCAAATGTCACCATAAACATTTTTTGAGCTGCTTTTAAAGCATCACCAGTTAAACCTTGATCAATTAATTGTTCTTCAAGTTCAGGGTTAGCATTGAGGCGAATTGCATGATCACGTAACCATTCACGGTACGGACGCATGTTTTTCAAATGAGTACTAACATCTTTAGTATCAAGTACTTTACCTGTTAAAGTATCAACTACTAAAATTTGACCAGGGCCTACCCGACCTTTAGAAATAACATCTTCAGGTTCATAACCCCACACACCAATTTCAGATGCCAAGGTAATGTAATCATTTTTGGTAATGACCCAACGTGCAGGACGTAAACCATTACGATCAAGCATACAAATAGCATGACGACCATCTTGAATTACTAAACCTGCTGGGCCATCCCAAGCTTCCATATGCTTAGAGTTAAACTCATAGAATGCACGTAAGTCTGCATCTAAAGTTTCAACGTTCTGCCACGCTGGTGGCACGAGCATACGCAATGCACGGAATAAATCCATACCGCCACCGACCAAGATTTCAAGCATGTTATCTAAGCTTGAAGAGTCTGAACCAGTACGGTTCACAATTGGGTTAAGCTCAGTTAGGCCTGGTAACAATGGATTTTCAAATTTAGGCGTACGTGCCAATGCCCAGTTACGGTTTGCTGTAATAGTGTTGATTTCACCATTATGCGCAAGGTAACGGAATGGCTGCGCCAAAGGCCAACGCGGTAAAGTGTTGGTCGAGAAACGTTGGTGGAACACCACGATATGTGATTTTAAACGTTCGTCTGCCAAATCTGTATAGAACTCAGCAATTGCAGCCGGCATCATCAAGCCTTTATAGCTGATCACTGTCGAACAAAGCGTAGTCACATAGAATGACGGATCATTTTGTAATTGTTGTTCTGCACGACGACGTGCCAAAAATAGTTTACGGTTAAACTCAACTTCAGTTACACCCATTGGACAGTTCACAATGACCTGTTCAAAAGCAGGTAAAGATTGAAGTGCAATTTCACCTAGTGCATCGTTATTTGTAGGGACAACACGCCAAGCCAATACGCGTAAGCCATCAGCCTCAATTTCTTTAGTTAAAATATTTTTAGAGTGCTGTGCTAATGCCGGATCGACATTTAAAAATACCGTTCCTACAGCAAAAACTTCGCTAAGTGTAATATCGCTTAGTTTTTTTGCTTCATCACGGAAAAATTGCTTTGGCATCGCCAATAATAAGCCGCAACCATCTCCCGTCTTGCCATCTGCGGCAATACCACCACGGTGCGTCATGCAACTTAAACTGTGAATCGCGGTTTCTACAAGATGATGACTTGATTCACCCTTCATATGGGCAATCAGTCCAAAACCACAGTTATCCTTAAACTCATCAGGTTGATATAAACCTTGAGCGGGAGCTACAGTATTAGGCGATGGCATGTGCATAGCGTACCCTTCTTTCAATAAGGCTCTTTCGAGCGTCAAACAAACAACTTATTTCTGCGATATTGCCTACGGACGATAGTTAGCTCAATGTTTCGCAAAAAAAAATTTTGGGCTGATAAGCCAATATACGCTGTTCCATTTTTACGTACACTGGTTTTTGCTAGAAAAATGTTTTGACTTATTTCGCACTCTTTTAAAGCAGCTCGACCCCACGACTCTGCATAGACTTCACTCTTTAGAGCGCCAAAATAGTTAGCAGTACATTAATAAGCACAAGAATAAAGCAAAAACTATGCCAATATAATTTTTGGAGCTTAAGTGTTTATATTTCTTAAAAATAGATCGGTTTTATTCAGGCTATCATTTTAATAAATGACCAAATATGCACCACACTTGATCAAAAATTATATATATCTTTTGTTATTGCACTATATTTGTGCACATTATTCTTATCCTTAGTTCCCTCTTGTGCCCTCATTTGTTGCATTTTTAGGAGTAGCTTCAGTTTCACGATTTTGCTGAGTCTTTTTAGAAGCATCTGCAGAATTCGACTGATGTACATCCACAACATTACCCTCAGCATCTCGGCGAATAATGGTTGTCCGAGTTGTAGAGTTCGTTGCTGGAGCAGTCACTTTCGGCTGCGTACTTATCGCACTGTTTACACCTGTACCCATGAGCAAAGACTCATCAATTTTAGGCAAAGCAGCTGGACGTAAACGCACTTCATAAGTTTGGCTAATCCCACCTTTCATTTCATCTGCACCCAAGTCATTGACTAGTGGCACATAAGTAGAAAATTGTTGTGGTTGTGGCTTAATTGATTCAGGCAAATCAAGATTCAGTTGCGTTAGCTGCTGAATTGCATCTTCAGAACGCTTAAATACACCATATGTCAAAACATATTGTTCAGACTGCTTCTCTCCACTTAATCGGAAGTAGATAAATTTATTCCGGTCTGAACGATTCTTTAAAAAGTTTTTAATAATATCTTCGTCAGATGCACGAAATAGCTCAAGCGTCCACTGTTTCTTGTTTTCGTTAATAAATTTTGTACCGCGGAACTCTGCTTCATGCTGACCTGAAGCAACTGTGCGAGTCGTTAAATCAAGAGGCCTAACTTCATCAGCTAAAGCCCCTAAGTTAGCCGTTGTTGCCACTTTTTCTGGCTGAATTTGCACAGGTGCTTCTGAATCGGCAGCTTTTTCAACTTCTACAAGCTTCTTACTATCCGTCATTACCCAGAAAAGAAAAGCCAGAAACAAGCAGACGATACCACCCACCAACCAGATATATTGTTGAACATTCTGCCAAAGTGTACGTGATACAGTCATGTGTTACCTTAATTTATTATCCGTGTTGATTTGCCAAAATAGCTTGCTTCATGAGTTCAACATCAAAGTCTTTAGTAATTACCGCTTGTCCAAGTTGCTTTAACAACACTAAACGTAATTGACCATTGAGAACTTTTTTATCATGTGCCATATATCCAAGGAATTCATCCAATGGAATTTTTGGACATGATATCGGCAAATTAGCGCGTTGAATAATTTTTTTTGTACGCTCTACATCATCACTTGAAATCCAGCCTAAACGCTGTGATAAATCAGCTGCCATAACCATGCCGGTAGCTACTGCTTCGCCATGCAACCAAGTTCCATAACCCAGATAAGATTCAATAGCATGACCAAACGTATGACCTAAGTTGAGTAAGGCTCTCTCGCCTTGCTCTTTTTCATCGTTTGCAACAATACGGGCTTTATGAGCACATGAACGGTAAACGGCTTCCGCTAAAAGATCAACATCTCGCCCAATCAACCCATCCATATTTTGCTCTAACCAAACAAGAAAATCAGCATCGCCTAACAAGGCATATTTAATAACCTCTGATAGTCCAGCAGACAACTCTCGATCCGGCAAGGTGTTGAGTTGAGCCATATCAGCCAAAACAACTTGAGGTTGCTGAAATGCGCCAAGCATGTTTTTACCCAGTGGGTGATTAATACCAGTTTTACCGCCCACACTTGAATCTACTTGTGAAAGGAGCGTAGTTGGAACCTGAACAAAATAAACACCGCGCTGAAAACATGCCGATGCAAAGCCAGCCATATCACCAACAACACCACCGCCTAAAGCTAAAACAGTACAATCTCGGTTAAAACCAGCTTCAAGTAGTGCATCAAAAATTGAATTTAAATGTTGAATATCTTTATATTTTTCACCATCGGGCAAAATACAAATAGCTACAGTTTTACCCAAACTTTTTAATGCTTCTTGATAATGAGATAAATATAAAGGTGCGACCGTTTCGTTACTCACAATCATGACCTGCTGACCATGAATATAAGGTTCAAGCAACTGTTTAGGATCAAGTTGACTGCCAATAAAAATAGGATAACGGCGTTCGCCTAATTCAACATGTAAAGTTTGCATGAGTTTATTAAACCACGAGTAAGTTTGGCTATTTTAGCGTGTTAGACAAAATAAGTTGCAGAATCTTTTGAGCAAGATCGCGTGCAGCACCCTGATTGGTTTCAATCGTGTAATGAGCAACTTCACGATATAAAGGATCACGTATTTTTAACAAATCTCGCAATTTTTGTTCAGGGTTTTCAACTTGTAATAGAGGTCTGTTTTTATCGCGATAAGTTCGTTGTAATTGTAATTCCACAGGAGTGTAAAGATAAACAACTATACCACGCTGCTTTAGAAACTCACGATTGGGTGCTTGAGTAATCGCACCACCGCCTGTTGCTAAAACCAAAGCCTTACGGGAAGTTAACTCATTCAACACTATGGTTTCACGAGCACGAAATCCGAATTCCCCTTCTTTTTCAAAAATCCAAGGAATAGTAGCTCCTGTTTTGCGTTCAATTTCATGATCACTATCTAAAAATTCACGCCCTAATATTTCGGCTAAATGACGTCCAACGGTTGTTTTTCCTGCCCCCATGGGCCCCACCAAATAAATATTTGGTAGGGTTTCAAACGCTTTGCTTGGCAAGGCGCCACCTATTTCAATTGCTTTCATTAAAAAATATATTAATGATTTCTCACCAAAGTGTCATTAACAATTCGTGGAGTAACGAAAATCAGTAACTCTTGTTTATCATCAGATTTCACATCTTTTCTAAATAAATGCCCAAGTACAGGAATATCACCGAAGAAAGGAACCTTAGTTTGTGAGTTAGACGTAGTCTGCTCAAACACCCCCCCTAAAATGACCGTTTCACCGTTATTAACCAATACATTCGTATTAATATTATTTTTATTTAAAATTAACTCACCATTAGGGGCTTCGCCTGCTACAGAATCCTTAGAAATATCTAATTTCATTTGAATTTTACCATCAGGCGTAATGCTCGGAGTAACATCTAAGCTTAACAGCGCATCTTTAAATGATGTCGTTGCTGTGGAACCCGCACCAGAAGTAGTTGTCATCAGATAAGGAACTTGCTGACCAGTAGCGACTTTTGCAGATTGTTTATCCGCCGTCATGACTTTAGGTGTTGAAATAACTTCACCATAGCCATCAGCTTGTAATGCTGAAAGTTCAAGATCAAGCATAAAGTCAGACATACTAATTAAACCAAAGGCAATACTTCCAGCCGGATTGGTTACCCCTAAATCGACATTTAAGTTATCTGGGCGTTCAATCGTATATTTATAAGCACCCGTAGTAGTATCTTTTTCTGGTTTTCTTAAATTCCATAAGGTTGTTTCACTACCACCAACCAGCAAGTTATTATTATTGGTAATACCTTGCGACAATATTCCCCATTTAACGCCTAGTTCTTTAGTAAAAGAAGTAGAGGCTCTTACAATACGTGCCTCAACCATGACCTGCTTCATTTCTACATCAAGCAAATCAATCATTTTACGAATTTTATCAATATTCTGCGCTGTATCATTGATAATTAAAGTATTGGTGCGCGTATCAGCAACAGCACTACCACGTGAACTTAACAAGCTCTCCAACGCAAGAGAGTCCGAGTTTGCTGTACGATTCGAAACGGCCCCTTTACCATCACGAGAATCCTCAATTAACTTAAGCACATCGATGGCTTTGGCATAACTCAAATGAATATAATCAGTTTGGATCGGCGCTAACTTGATCGTTTGTGCTAAAGCTTTTGCCTCATCATCTTCGGCTTTAATCAACTCTGCAACTGGAGCAATCCAAATAACATTACCATTTCTACGTTTATCTAGATTTTTAGTTTTTAAAATAATATCAAGTGCTTGGTCCCATGGAACATCTTTCAAGCGCAAAGTAATATTACCCTGAACACTATCGGCAGCCACCATATTAATACCAGTAAAATCAGCAAGTAACTGTAGAACTCTACGAACTTCAATATCTTGAAAATCAAGAGAAAGCTTGTTACCAGAATAAGATGGCTTAGAGGAAGCACTTACATTTTTGTCCTGAGGGCGCTTTAAGCTAATAGTAAGTTTATTTTCTGCCTGATAAGCCATATATTCATAGCTACCAGTGGATTGGATCGTAATAACACCATTGCCTTTTTCGTTATAGGATTCAATGGTAGAAACAGGAGTTGCAAAATCATTTACATTTAAACGTTTAGCTAAATGAGTAGGAATTTTAGAGCCCAGTGCTCTTACTACAACTTTGCTGCCTTGCTGTTGAACATCAACAGGGGTATTGCTTCCCAATAAATCAATAACAATTAGTCCTTCACCTTGACTACCACGCTGAAAACCAATATTTGAAACACCTTGTGGTTGCACTGTAGTTGTTGGTAAAGGTTTAATAGCCGCTTGAGCTGAATTAATCTTTAAAATAAAAGTATTACCTTCAATGCGCGTTGTAAATGCCCCCGCCTCTTTTAAATTTACAGTTAAACGTGAGCGCTGATCGTCAGAACTTACATTAACAGAGCTTGCTTCATTTGTACCAATTGCCACTTTTGACTGTGTCAAAGCCTGCTGAGCCTTATTAAAATCCAGAATCAAACGTGAAGGATTTTCAAGTTGATATGCCTGTGGTTGCGGTGGCAAACCATTAAACATAACTCGAATTTCTGTACCCTGACCTGCAATTTTTGTCGGTACGATATTGGTCATGCTGACCTGTGCAGAAGCAACCTGCATAAGTGCAATGGCTACAGCCCCCATAGAAAACTGACGGAATACGTGATTCATTGTCTGACTATCCCCAATTAAATAATCTTTAAAAATACTTTTTCTTTGTTCTTCCCTAAACTTTAGGGTGCGGGTCCAATTAACACTAAGGTTCTTGGTCTCTCCACATAGCCCTCGCGCCCATCAGGAATAATTTCCACCAAATCAATCTGGGTTGGACCAATGTGGGTAATACGTCCCTGATTCATCCCGATATAATTTCCCACCTGTACTTGCTCAATTTGCTGATCAGGTGATTGGATAAGAGCTAGTAATTGCCCACGGTTGTTACGAATGCTTCCCTTCATGTTTAAGGATTCTAATGCATAACTTTCTAAAGGCTGAGGAGCACGTGAGAAATTCGGATATACCCGTTTTCCTGCCATAATTTTAAGTTCAGCAGCAAGTGAGCTTGGTAAAAATGGACTCTTTAGCTGATGAGCCGCATAATTAAATTGTGGCACAGGCATGAAAACAGGTGCTGGATCTATTGCCTTTGGTGGCTGATTACGTATATTTGCCATTTGCTGATTTACAGCATCAATTCTCGAGTCACATCCCACTAAAATCAAACATGCCAAAATAGAAAAAGAAATTTGCTTAAGTTTCATTGTAATGCTCCTATTTCGACTGTGTATTAGCAGTAGAGGAAACAGGTGCTACTGAAGCCGAAGCGTTGTTTTCCGGATGTTCAGCATTTTCTACGGCGCCCATATAGCGATAAGTTTTTGCTTTAATAGAATAATTAAGTACAGGAATATCTGACTTACTATCTTTAACAGGTGCAGCTTCGACGACAAAGTCATGCATCGTCACAATACGTGGTAATGCAGCAATACTACTGACAAAAGCACCAAAAGCGTGATAATCGCCAGTTGCTTCCATCGTAATAGGTTGTTCAATAAAAATTTCCTGCTTCACTTCATCTTCTAAACGAATATTTTTAAACTTCAGACCAGAAGTCACTCCGGTTAAGTTAATATCCTCAACCAAACTTGGAATTTCGGTTTCTTTTGGGAGTTGCTCTAACTGCTGATTAAAGTTTGCTTGCATTTCTTGAAGTTGAAGCTGGAATTGCTGCAAGTTACGTAATTTTGAATCCTTTTCGCGAAATTCATTCAACAAATTAATTTCTTGTGCCTGCGCATTATCAATTGCTTGTAGCTTTGGCTGAATAACAACAAAGTATCCTAAAGCCAACACAGCAAAGAAAATAAAAATCCAGCACGTAATTTTCACAGATAATGGCCAGCTACCGTAACTGTTCATATCTAGTGTGTTAAATTGCTGAAGAAATTTTTCTAAAGTGATCTGCTTTTTCTTAGATGGAGCTTGTTCTAACGACAACTCATGAAGTTCATCCGGACTCATTTAACCGCCCCCTTATCCATACTTACAGAAGTATTGGCGGTATCATCTGTTGTAGTCACCCCCATTTCTCCTAAATCAACAGTCACAACAAAACTGCCATAACTATCTTCTACTCTAGGAAGCAGCGAACTCGCCGTCTTATCTTTTTTCTCTTCAGTCGCCAAGAAAGAGTTCATAAAAGCATTGCGATACCATGGTGATGCTTCGAGATTACGTAATAACTCCGCGACCGTATTTGGACTTTCTGCTTTACCTTCAATGGTAAATTTATCTCCAGTTCTGCTAAATTTAGTCAAATACATCGCTGCTGGAGTCACCCGTACTAATTCATCCACCAAACGCACGACAACAGGACGCTGACTTTGTAATCCCTGAATAAGTTTCATACGTTCGACAATAGCATCACGCTGTTCTTGCAAACCATCTAAGGTTTTAAGCTGTTGATCTAAACTATGGTTTGTACTGGTGATGAGCTGATTAGCTTGTTCTTGATCATCTAATTTTTGATTCAAATAAAACCACCCAGAAAATACAGTGGTGATCCCCAGAACAACAACCCCAAAACATAAAATAATAAATTGTTTTTTCCGTTGTTCCCTAAGCCCTTCACGCCAAGGGAGTAAATTAATTTTTGCCATTAATCAAAACTCCTTAAAGCCAAGCCACATGCCACCATTAATGATGAAGCATCGTTTTCAATTTTTTGAAAGTCGACTTGAGGAGAAAAACCCATTTGTAAAAACGGATTAGCAATGGTCACACGGTAACCAAGTTTTTGCTGCAACAATTTGGCAAGTCCAGGAATATTGGCGTTCCCACCTGCTAGTAAAATATGGTCTATTTCATTGAACTGTGATGAAGAAAAGAAAAATTGTAGAGATCTGGCTGCTTGTTGCACTACCGCATCTAAAAATGGCTCTAAGACTTCGATGTCATAGTCATCAGGTAAAGAGCGTTCTTTTTTAGCTCGTCCCGCTTCTTCCAATGACAAACCATAACGACTTTGAATTTCCAGAGTAAGCTGCTTGCCGCCGAAGACTTGTTCACGGGTATAAATGATTTTGCCACTTTGCATAACCGATAATGTAGTCATGGTATGGCCGATATCTAAAATACCAATGGTATTTGCACCCATGGGTAAACTATCAGCAAATACACTAAAAGCACGCTCGACAGCATAACTTTCGACATCAGCAAGCTTAGGCGTTAGATCTACCAGTTCCAGCACTTCTACTCGTGTTTCAACATTTTCTGTTCTTGTTGCAACTAGAAGTACATTTACACGGTTTGGATTAGGCAGTCGATCTGGTAAAACCTCAAAATCAAGACTCACTTCATCCAAAGGGAACGGTATATACTGCTCCGCATCTAAACGAATCTGAACTTCTCGTTCATCATCATTCATATCTGCATCCATTTCGATGGTTTTATGAATAACCGTCGATGTTGGAACAGCAATTGCAGCGTTACTGGTTTGGGGATTTGCTAAATTCATCGCCCGTTCCAAAGCTTCTGCAACTGCCTCTGGATTCAAGATATTTTTTTCAACTACACTGTTCTCGGGTAAAGGCATCAAAGCATAGCTTTCCACCCAATATTTACCGTTCTTAACAGAGAGCTCTAACAACTTAACAGAAGTCGAACTAATATCGACACCCATTAACCCCTTATTCGGTTTACGATATAACCTGAGCACACTATTGTCCTATTATTTTTTTATCCCCAAAAAAAATTACAAACCAATAATCTAGGTCTTTATTTTTACACGGATACAATATCTCATCTAACAATCCGCATGTCTAAAGGCTATACTGACCACAATTAGTTTGTATTCGATCTTATTAAAGCTTACTTATCATGAAAAAGCTATCCAGTTTGGGCTTCGTGCGTCCAATTTTTTTGATCATTATTATTATCTTAGTCTCACTTCCGATGGGCTTTTATGGCATGTATCTCTATATCGCCCCATCGCTCCCTGAAATGAGTTCACTAAAAAAAGCTCCGCTTTTAAAACCGCTACAGGTCTATACCTCGGATAATCAACTGATTGCCGAGTATGGTGGTAAGCTTTCTATTCCAGTTGAATACAAACAAATTCCTCCTGCTTTTATTCATGCATTTTTAGCAGCAGAAGATTCTTCTTTCTTTGAACATAGCGGGATCAGTTTTAAAGGTTTAGGGCGTGCTTTAAGTGAAAGTGTAACTGGTTCTGATGTGCAAACTGGTGGTTCAACCATTACCATGCAGGTTGCAAAGAATTATTATTTAAGTCCAGAAAGAACCTTAAAACGCAAAATAACCGAGATCTTTTTAGCTCGAAAAATTGAGCAAAATTTATCCAAAGAAGAAATTCTCAGTCTTTATGTGAATAAAATCTTCTTAGGAAAAAATGCCTACGGTATCGCAGCGGCAGCCAAAATTTATTACAACAAAAGTATTAATGAGCTCAGCATTGCTCAAATGGCAATGATTGCAGGTTTGCCGAAAGCGCCTTCTAAATACAATCCTGTGGTTAATCCTGAACGCGCACTTGAACGCCGCAACTGGATTTTAGGCCGTATGTTACAGCTGGGTTATATCTCTCAAGGAGAATATCAAAAAGCTGTAGCTGAACCGATTAATCTAAACATGCCCAATCGGGATTTAAATAATATTCACCCATATGCGGGTGAAATGGTTCGTTCAGAGCTTGTAAAGCATTTTGGTGAACAAGCTATTGATTCTGGCTATAAAGTCTATACAACCATCAATGCTAAACGCCAAGCGATTGCAGAGAAATCTGTACAAGATGGTCTTGAAGCTTACGATCGTCGTCATGGCTGGCGTGGTGCGGAAGCACACGATAAACCATTAAATGAATTTAGAGCATATGCCAATACCTACCCGGCACAAGTTACCAAGGTAAATAGCAGCTCTTTTGATGCACTCATGCAAGATGGTACGACCGTTACTGTACAGTGGTCAGGTATGTCATGGGCTCGCCCCTATCGCAATGCAAATAGTGTAGGTGGTGCTCCTTCACGTGCATCTCAAATTGTTCAAGTTAAAGATATTGTTCGCTTACGTCCAAATGATGCAAAAACAGCATGGTCTTTAGTTCAGGTTCCAAAAGTTCAAGGTCAACTTATTGCGATTAACCCGAATGATGGTTCAATTGAAGCAATTGTAGGTGGTTATAACTTCTATCAATCGAAATTTAACCGTGCCTTACAAGGCTGGCGCCAACCCGGTTCAACGATCAAACCGTTTGTCTATGCATTGGCACTTGAACGCGGTATGACGCCGTACAGCATGGTGAATGATAGTCCTATCACAATTGGCAAGTGGACACCGAGAAACTCAGACGGTCGTTATTTAGGGATGATTCCATTACGTCGTGCTTTGTATTTGTCTCGTAATACCGTGTCGGTACGCCTTTTGCAAACGGTGGGAATTGAACGTACTCGCCAGTTATTCATGGATTTTGGTTTACAAGAAGATCAAATTCCACGTAACTACACCATTGCTCTAGGTACACCTCAAGTTTTACCAATTCAAATGGCAACTGGATACGCAACTTTTGCAAATGGTGGTTATCGCGTTCAACCACACTTTATTCAGCGTATTGAAGATGCATACGGTAAAGTGATTTATCAAGCTAAGCCAGAATATGCATGTATTCCATGTATTAATGCGCCAGACACAACTGATGACGAGCAGAAGGCTACGACAACAGATGATGAAGTGATTGAGGTTACTAACAAAGACCTAGAGCAGAAAGAAAAGGCAGCTAAGCAACTTAATCTTAAACAAACTGATAAAGCGAATAGCGAATATCGCCAAGCTCAACGTATTTTAAAATCAAGCTCTGCTTACGATATGGCGAACATTTTACGTGATGTAATTGAGCATGGTACAGGCCGTGCCGCACTTAAAATTGGCCGTAGTGATTTAGGCGGTAAAACAGGTACAACCAACGATGCAAAAGATGCATGGTTTGCAGGTTTTAACGGCAAATTAGTGACTGTAACGTGGGTTGGATTTGACCAACCGACAACATTAGGTCGACGTGAGTATGGTGGTATTGCTGCATTACCGATCTGGATTAACTTTATGGGTCAAGCTTTGCAAGGTACGCCAGCATCTTGGGTTCGTTTAGATAAAGATGCCCAAGGTCCTATTTCACGTGACAAACAACAAACTGTTACTGAGGTAGGCGATAAGAAAACTTATCGTGCAGCTCCACCATTAGCACGCCCGCTATATCGCCCTGCACCACCACAACCAAAACTGAGCAATGACAATGACTTCTCCGATTTACCAGGTGAGGAAATTGTTATTCCATCAAAAGCTGCACCTCCTGCGATGAAGCCTTCACAGGGAGCAGCGCCGAAGCGTGAGAAAGATGAACTAGAAAATCTGATTAATCAGATTGAATAGCAAAAAAAAGAAGCCATCATCAGATGGCTTCTTTTTTGCGCTCTTAAAAATAGATCGTATGATGGCTTTTTTTATGCTTTTAAAAATAGACTGTTAACTAGCTATTTTATTAAGTTTCTGAAAGACATAAATTTGAAAAGATGCCATTACCTCTAATTGCGACTGCTGCTCTAACTGCAAACGACGCTCAGGAGAGGCTTTATAAGCATAAGGTGTCATAGCAATCAGATTTTTTAAAGCCTGTTGGTCAAGCACAAAAGGGGCATTAATAATTTGCTCTTGTTTGAGCTCAAACAAATCTTGCAACTGCTCCACAAACTTCTCTGGTGTATGAGGGTTAACCTGTTCAAATAAAGCTTCACGCATTGCATATAAATGCTCAGATGCAGGAGTGACAACAATTAAATATCCATCATCCTTTAAAACTCGAGCAATTTCTGCTTGTGGAATTGGGCTAAACAAACTGGTACATGCATCCATGCTTTGATCAAGCACAGGCAAAGTCGCACCAGTCCCCACAACCCAAGTCACCTCAGCATTAAGCTTTGCTGCACGCTGTACCGCATTTTTTGCAATATCAACACCAACACATTGCTCAACGACTTGCTGCATAGCGCTGGTGTAGTAACCTTCACCACACCCAATATCAAGTACGGTTTTTACATCTAATTGTTTTAATAAAGCGACTACAGCATGTTGTAAAGGCTGATAATAACCACCTTGTAAAAAAGCTCTTCGTGCATCGACAGACTCTGGTGTATCTCCAGGGTTCTTACTATGTTTATGTTGCACAACATGTAAGTTCACATAACCTTGTTTAGCGACATCATAACTATGCCCTCTTTCACAACGCCAAGTTTTATCCAGTAGATCTAAAGGCTGACGGCAAACAGGACACATCAATACGCTCATGTTTTTCTCTCAATAAAAAAGCCGGCAATGCCGGCTCTTGTGAAAACCTTTCTTAACGCAATTTTAAAGTCATTAGACCTAAAACTACTAATATAATTGTAATAATCCAAAAACGAATCACAACTTGGGTTTCTTTCCAGCCCTGCTTTTCATAGTGATGATGTAGCGGCGCCATTAAGAAAACGCGTTTATTACGCATCCGCAGCGATCCAATTTGCAAGAAGACAGAAACTGCCTCCATTACAAATACACCACCCATAATCGCAAATACGATTTCTTGGCGTACCATAACAGCAATTGTTCCAAGCATCGCGCCTAAAGCTAAAGCACCAACATCACCCATAAAAATTTGAGCTGGGTGTGCGTTATACCAAAGAAATGCTAAACCTGCACCAATCATGGCAGAACAGATTACAACAAGCTCAGAGGTATATTTCACATAGGGAATATGCAAATAGTTAGCAAAACGAATATCACCTGACAAGTAAGCAAATACACCTAAGCCCGTAGCGACCATTACAACAGGCATGATTGCCAAACCATCTAAACCATCAGTTAAGTTAACGGCGTTAGAGGCACCATTAATAACTAGATAGGTAAATACAATAAATGCCAAGCCTAAAGGAACCATAGAGAGTGGAATTGAAAGATTCTTAAAGAATGGAATCAATAAATCCAGCATGTTTGCCGTATGTTCCGCATTCGACTGTTGGGTTGCAATTAAATATAAAGCAATACCGGCTCCAAGCGATGCAACGGAAGTCCAGAAAAACTTCTTACGAGCAGGTAAACCTGCATTGTCTTTATAGCGGATTTTAATCCAGTCATCTGCCCAGCCCACAGCACCGAACACAACCATTACACCAAGCACAATCCAAACATAAGGGTTAGATAAATCAGCCCAGAGTAAAGTACTAATACCAATTGAAAGCAGAATTAAAATTCCGCCCATGGTTGGTGTACCCATCTTTTTAGCATGATTTTCAGGAGCAAATGAACTTACTGCCTGACCGTATTTTAACGCTTGTAATTTACGAATCATGATCGGTCCGAGGACCAAACCAATGGTCAGTGAAGTTAATACACTGAGTAAAGAACGTAATGTTAAATAACGAACGACCTGAAACGAACTGTGATAGCCCGCAAGTTGTTCAAACAACCATAACAGCATTTAAAGTTTCTCCATCAAATCAGCCATCAACGTTTCCATATGAGTAAAGCGAGAACCTTTAAACAGGAAACTCATGGACTGTGGTTGATGTGTTTGGATTAGATTGATTAGAAATGGAAGCGCCTCAGCTTGTGTCTGAAATGCTTTCACTTTATTGGAATGAGAGTGTGCACCCTCGAGAGCGGCTGGAGCAAACTGCCCAACTGCAATAATATGATCTAAAGGAAGTTCAGCAAGATCACGACCTAAATCGTGGTGTTCTTGCCAACTGCTATCACCTAACTCACCAATATCCCCCATAACCATCACTTTTACACCTTGTTGCTGCAACAACACTTGTGCAGCAGCGCGCATAGAGGTCGGATTGGCATTATAGGTATCATCAATAAATAGGTAAGGTGACTTTTGAATAAAGTTAAGACGACCTTTGGCGCCCTGAGCTTGCTCTAAGCCTTGGACAATATCTTCTAGTCCAATACCAATTGCTAAAGCAAAGGCTACAGCTGCGGTCGCATTCTGAACATTATGCTCACCTGCAAAAGGGAGTTTAACGGCACTTACGCCTTTCGGCGTATGTAACGTAAAATTTGTTGATTGAGGTAATAATTCAATATCTGTTGCATACACATCGCCACCTACACCAAATGTAGAAATACGAAGCGCTTTTGCGGCATCAAGAATCTCAGCAGTGAAATCATCTTGTTGCGGTACGATTGCAACGCCATTTGGTAAAATATGACGATAAATTTCCGATTTAGCTCGGCAAATACCTTCACGCCCACCAAATTCGCCCAGATGAGCTGTACCAATATTTAAAATGCCTGCAACATGAGGCTGAACTAATTTAGAAGTATAGTCAATTTCACCTTGATGGCTTGCACCCAACTCCATCACCGCATATTGATGCTCCTTGCGAAGCTCTAGCAGCATCATGGGTACACCAAGGTCATTATTTAAATTACCACGGGTGATTAATGTCGGAGCTAAGCTCGATAATATACTTCCCAACATTTCTTTAGTTGTGGTTTTACCGCTACTGCCTGTTAAAGCAATCACTTTTAATTGGGTATTATGCTCACGGCGATAAGCGCCGAGTTGCCCCAAAGCCAAGCGAGTATCGGCAACAACTAACTGTGCAATTTCTATATCTAAAGGACGTTCAACAATGGCGATTTGACAACCATTCGCGGCAACCTGAGCTACAAAGTCGTGTGCATCAAAACGCTCACCTTTTAGTGCTAAAAAGGCATCCCCCATTTCCGCATGACGAGAGTCCGTCAAAATACGTTTAATTTCAGTTTGAGGGATCTGGTCTTTATGCCAATAACCCTGCGTTGCCTGTTGTAATTGTTGAGCTGTCCACGGTTCCAAAGGCACGGTACTGGTGGTTGAAGTATGCATAAATAATCCTATTGTGCAGGGTAAGCAGCGTCTACAGTATGGTGTTGTGCAGCAATTGCTGATTGTACTTCGACAACATCATCAAACCAGTGGCGCACACCATTAATTTCTTGATAATTTTCATGACCTTTACCAGCAATAACCACAATATCACCAGCTTGAGCTTGCTGTGCAACAAATTTAATTGCTTCACGGCGATCATGAATTTCCTGCATGCGATGCCCAGAGAAATTAATTCCTTGCTTCATATCAGCAAAAATTTGTTCAGGGTCTTCAGTTCTTGGATTATCCGAAGTTAGAATAATCGGATTCGCTCCATCCAAAGCGGCTTGAGTCATGAGTGGACGTTTACCACGGTCACGATCTCCACCACACCCGAATACCGCCCAAAGCTGATTAGATACATGACGTTTTAAAGTCTTAAGCACCTGAATCAAAGCATCAGGTGTGTGGGCATAATCCACAACAAATAAACGTTCGCCATCACGAATGACCTGCATTCGTCCCGGTGCCCCAATAAGCTTAGGAACAAAAGCGACTAATGCTTCCAAATCAAAACCTGCTTGCTCAGCAGCAATAAGCGCTGCAATCAGGTTTTCGACATTGAAATGCCCCAATAATGGACTTTGAACAGCAAAAGAACCTTGCGAGCTGACTAAATTAAAAGTCGCCCCTGCCAAACTGTAACTTAAGTCACTAATATAATAATCAGCTGTATTTTGAGTAAGTGAATACGTCAGAATCTTTGGTTGAGCAGGATTTTGTTTTGCTGCATTGATCATAAGAGCAGCATGTTCATCATCAAGATTAATAACAGCTACTTTTAAAGAATTAAAACGGAATAAAAGAGCCTTTGCTTCAGCGTAAGCCTCTAAAGTGCCATGATAATCCAGATGATCGCGACTCAAATTACTATAAACAGCAATTTCAATCGCACAACCATTTAAACGACCTTGCTCTAAGCCATGTGAGCTTGCTTCCAAAGAAGCGAAAGTTGCACCTTGTTTAGCATAATCATGTAATGCATTTTGTAGTTGTAAAGCATCGAGCGTAGTATGAGTTGATGGTGTCAGATCAGGTAAAATACCATTACCTGTTGTCCCCATCACAGCACAGCGCTGTTGTTGCGAACTAATTAATTCAGCAACTAGACGTGAAATTGTCGTTTTACCATTTGTGCCTGTTACTGCAACAATACGTACTGGCGTAACAGGGTCAATATGTTGCAAATAACGCTCTTGCCATTCGCCCATGCGCTGACGTACATCAGGGCATACCCATTCATTTTCCACACCCAGCTCCGTCTCGCTAATGATTGCAAGTGCGCCATTAGCTAAAGCTGACTCTGCAAAAGCACGTGTTTTTTCAGGTTGGCTATAACTGGTCAAAGCAATAAAAATTTGGCCTGACTGAACCTTACGGCTGTCTAGACTAAAGCCATGAAAAGGCTGCTGAGACCACTGTGCATTAATCTCGACTGGATTAATTTCTTGAAAAGAAACAGACATAGCTTACCTGCGAATAGGATTTACTGAAGTATCAAGGGGCTTATCAAGCGGTACATTCATTAAACGTAATGATTCTTGCATAATGCGTGCAAAAACAGGGGCCGCAACCAAACCACCGTAATAACGGCCTTGTGGGTTTTCAACAACAACAATAACGGCTAAACGTGGGTCACTAATTGGCGCAACACCAGCAAATAGAGCACGGTATTCATTATTTGAATAACCTTTACGGTCTGCACGAAGTTTATGAGCTGTACCTGTTTTACCACCAACGCGATAACCCGGAATATTAGCTTGCTTGGCAGTACCACCAGGCATCGTAACCTGCTCTAGCATAAGCAAAACCTGATCAGCAATTTTTGGAGCAAGAACTTGCTCACCTTTAGGTGCTTGATCGAGCTTATGCAAGCTTAGAGGCATTTTTACGCCATGATTTGCAAGCATTGCATAGCCTTGCGCCAACTGAAGAATAGTTGCGTTTAGGCCATAACCATAAGCCATGGTACCAATTTGAGAAGAGTTCAATTTACTTACTGGAAGCACTAAACCTGAACTTTCCCCCGGAAATTTCACAGCCGAGCGTTTACCAAAACCAGCACGATTAAAGAAGCTTGGTAGTGTTTCTTTTGGAAGTGACAATGCAATTTTTGCAGAACCCACGTTTGAAGATTTGATAATGACGCCACTAACAGTTAAAGCACCATAGTTATGGGTATCACGAATCGTATGCCAACCTAAACGCATTGAACCTGGAGAAGTATTTACAATCGTGTTAGGCGTATATTGCCCAGTTTCTAATGCAGAAGAAATTGTAAATGGCTTCATGGTTGAACCCGGTTCGAACATATCAATTGCACCGCGGTTACGCATGGCATCTTTATTAGACAAACCATTTTTATCATTCGGGTTATATGACGGCCAACTGGTCATTGCCAGAATTTCACCAGTCTTAACATCTACAGCAATTGCCGTTGCCGAACGGGCATTATTTGCAACACCAGCTGCGGTCAGCTCTCGATACATAATGTATTGCAAACGAGAGTCGATACTTAAAGTGATATTTTCGCCTGGCTCACCCTCACGGATAACCTCTGAAACTTTTAAGCGATTGCCGCGCTTATCACGAATAATTTTTTGCTCACCATCCACACCTGACAGCTGTTTATTGAGCTGCATTTCTAAGCCTTCAATCCCTTGGCCTTCACTGTTGGTTAAACCAATAATCTGGGCATTTGGCTGCGGCTGAGGATAATAACGCTTATAGGTTTTCTCGGCATACACGCCTTGAAAGTTACCTTTCGTAATAAGGTCTGCCTGTTGCGGCGGTATTTCTTTTTTCAAAACCAGATAACGAGAACGCGGTCGTGCATTCATCTGCTTTTTAAGATCGGCACGGTCTAAACCAACGACATCCGCCAACTCATCAAGATTTAAGTTTTTATCGGGTAATTGTCGTTTTAATTTACGATTGTTCGGATCTTTCTTTAATTCCGCTGTAATTTGGTCATATAAATGCTTTGTATCGAAATAATCACGCGGATCCATTACGATTTTCATGATCGGTGTACTAATTGCCAAAGGCACACCATGGCGGTCACTAATCACGCCACGCATAGCTTCCACACGCTCAGTACGCAAAATATTGGCATTGGCCTTGTTTTGTAAAAAATCCTTATTAATTACCTGTACATAAAATGCACGTGCAATTAAAACAACAAAACAGAGTAACACTACTGCCCAGAGCAGATAAAACCGCCACATATCAAAGGCAAGAGTTGGTTTTTCCGAAATAGACTGCTGTTTTTTCCGTGTTTGTTTTGTTCGCTTATCTACCATACAGCAAGGCCTTACTTATTTTGCTCTGAGGTCATTGGTAAAGAAATTACCACCGTTTCTGCAGCCGGTGGAGAAAACATCCGTAGCTGAGTTACAGCACGTGTACCAATCTGTGCCGTTGCACCAAAGGTTTGTTGCTCAATGAGCAAACGCCCCCATTCAGCATTGAGATCATCACGTTCACGCATATAAGAGCTAAGCTCTCTATAATCATGACGATATTCAAATACTTGAAATACCACCATCATGGCGCTTATAAAAACAAGTGCCACCAAGACTGTATACACCACAACTTTTTTCACCACTTTATTTTCTGTGGTTGCGATTTCATCACTGCTTTTCATTACGCGCCTTTTTCTTCCAAGCGTTCAGCAACCCGAAGCCATGCACTACGTGATCGAGGGTTCGCTTTTACTTCTTCTTCACTCGCACGAACCCGTGAAATTTTCTTTAATCTTCTTGTATCTACCCGCTGCTCTGGCATTCCCCAACCGAAATCTTCTGCTAACGTAGATTCTTTTTGAATAAACTGCTTAATCAGTCGGTCTTCAAGAGAATGGAAACTAATAACAGACAAACGTCCTTCCGGTTTGAGTAAGTCTACAGCTTGCGGCAAAAACACTTCAATATCTTCGAGCTCTTTATTAATAGCAATACGAATAGCCTGAAATGTACGTGTCGCTGGATGTTTATGTTTTTCCCATTTTGGATGGGCTGTTTTTACAAGCTCCGCCAATTGAGCAGTTGTATCTAGTTTTCCAGCATTTTTAATGGCTTTAGCAATACGTCGACTATAACGCTCTTCACCATATTGATAAATAATATTTGCTAATTGTTCTTCTTCAATTTCAAGTAACCACTCGGCCGCAGTTAAACCCTTAGAATTATCCATTCGCATGTCTAACGGACCATCTTGCATGAAACTAAAACCACGTTCTGCCTGATCAAGTTGAGGAGATGACACTCCCAGATCAGCCATAATGCCATCAACACTCATCACGCCAATTTCCTGCATCTTCTCTTTGATATCAGCAAAACTCGCATGAATGATCGTAAATCTTGGATCTTCTTGTGCCAAAGCAGCAGCAACTTCCAGTGCTTGAGGGTCTTTATCAAATGCATATACTCGTGCATTTTCATCAAGTTTAGAGAGCAATAAACGTGTATGCCCACCTCTTCCGAAGGTTGCATCGATATACACCCCTGTTGTGCGATCTGCCAATAAGCTCTCAACGGTCTCAAAAAGTAAGACAGAAATATGCGACATAGGTGTTAAATCATTGCGTAAAAATGTAACTGCACATTATCACCTTGTTTATGACCAACGCCAAACGGCTTTTTGTAGGAAAATATTAATTTTTCATAGATAAAACCGTTTTGTTAGCACTTTTTAAGCAAAATAAGAAAGTAAGAATAATTTTCTAGAGTTAAATACGAATTAATAAAACTTTTTTATTAAATTCTTTATTTAAAAAACTCTCTTTTCCTTTAGGCTTATTTTGCTAAAAACACTCGCTGATTTACCTTAGGATGAAATGAGCTGGCAATCTTTTTCTGCATATTTACCGATTTGATTTAACCATTTTTGCCGTTGGTCTGAACTTGCGCCCCGCACTGTTCCAACATAATTAACTTTGACTTTACTAACCCCACAAAATTGCAAAGTCGCTTTTTTAAGTTGTCGAGTACTTGGCTCACCATAGTACCAACGATAAAACCAACCCGGCTGATCTAAAGTCGTAATCAGTCGTGCTGTTTTTGACTGTAAATGACCAATAATACGATTGCTGTTTTCTCGGTAACTAAAGACAAGATTCGGTAAAAAGAGTCGGTCAATAAAACCTTTAGCGATAGCCGGCAGCCCTCCCCACCACACTGGAAAGAACCATACCAAATGATCCGCAGCCTGAATTTTTTCAAGCGCATCCATTAAATCAGGTTCCAATTCCATTCGTTTTTCATAACCATATTTTAAATTAGGTTCAAAACCCAACTTGGCAATTTCTATTAGATCTACGTGAATACCTAATGTTTTTGCCTGCTCTACATAGTTTTGAGCTAATGCATGATTAAAACTAGTATCAGATGGATGACCATTGATAACTACAATACGTTTAGAGACTTGAGACATATAGCGCCTTTATTGTCACACAATCGGATATCAACTGATATCTGAAATAAATAAGTAGCAAAAATATCTCACAAAAATTAAGATATCAAGTGATATCTCAATTATTATTTTATCTGGTTCTTATGACTCTTTCTCGCAATGAAAAACAGATACAAACTCGGCAACATCTCATTGACGCTGGGTTTGCTCTCATTTCTGAATTTGGTTATAACGCGGTATCAATCAGGAATCTTTCCAAACAGGCAGGCTATACTCAAGGTGCCTTTTATTCGAATTTCAATAATAAAGAAGAGTTTTTACTTGAGCTAATGCAGCTTCAATTCGCTAAAGAAAATTTACAATTACAAGAAATCTTTACCAGTACCCCTTCAAATACAGAACAATTAATTGATTCATTACGTCAATGGCTGACCGCTTTTTTTAAAAACGATGAATGGCTTAAAATATCAATAGAATTACAGCTATTTGCTGCACGTGATATTACCTTCGCCGAGGAGTATCAAAAGGTTTGGAAAACTCATCAACAAGAAGTAACGAAGATTATGAAGCAATTCTTTTCTTTAACGGAGATAACTGAACCTGATGACTATGATTCTATTGTTATAGAGCTCGTATCATTAAGTTATGGGCTAGCTTTACAATATATGATTTTCAAAGATGATGTAGACCGCTACATTAATATCTTTATCAACACCTTAGTAAAAAGATTAGGTAATTTTTAAATTAATCTAAAAAATACAAAGAGCCGCTTAGTTGTTAAATAAGCGGCTCTAAGCAAAAGCTTAATTAATTATTGCTTCCCATCGTAAATTTGATCGAAGACAGCCCCATTTGCAAAGTGAGTTTTTTGAGCTTTAGCCCAGCCACCAAAAACATCATTAATTGTAAATAATTTAATTTTTGGGAATTGTGCTGCATATTTAGCAGCCACTTGCGCATTGCGTGGTCGGAAATAATGTTTAGCCGCCAACTCTTGCCCTAACGGTGAATATAAGAAGTTCAAATAGCCTTTTGCTAAAGTTCGGTTGCCATCTTTATCTACGGTTTTATCTACAATTGCGACGGAAGGCTCTGCCAAAATTGAAATTGATGGGTAAACGATTTCATATTTATCTTTATCAGGTCCTTTAGTCGCCAATAAAGCTTCGTTTTCCCATGATAATAAAACGTCACCAATTCCACGCTCAGCAAATGTTGTTAGCGAACCACGTGCTCCCGAATCAAGTACTTTTACATTGTGATAAAGTTTTTTAACTAACTCACGAGCCTTGGCATCATTTCCACCCGGTTGCTTTAAAGCATAACCCCATGCCGACAAATAGATCCAACGCGGAGCGCCCCCTGTTTTAGGATTAGGGGTGATAATTTCCACACCTGGTTTTGTTAAGTCATTCCAGTCACGTATATTTTTTGGATTACCTTTTCGTACTAGGAACACAACCGTGGACGTATAAGGTGCAGAATTGTTTGGAAATTCTTTTTGCCAATTTGGTTGGATAAAACCCGCTTTCACAATCTCATCAATATCATTCGCTAACGCTAACGTTACAACATCGGCTTCAAGACCCGTAGCTACTGCCCGTGCTTGTTTACCAGACCCACCATGCGACTGTTTAAACTCAACATCCTGACCTGTACGCTGTTTCCAGAACTTCCCAAAAGCCTGATTATATTCTTGATAAAATTCTCGGGTCGGATCATAAGAAACATTTAAAAAAGAAGTAGCGGCCTGAGCTGCTGTTGCCATTCCCAAGTACACCGCTACAGCCATTATTGATATTTTTTTCATTTACAAAATCCATCATTGGTTTTAGTTTTACTATATTTTTAATTTTATAATTTACAATCAATTACTTATATTAATATATTTTTTATTAATCTCTTTAAAATATATAGCTTAAGATGCCTAAATCATTTCATTTTTGAAATTTTTTGTAATTATTCTTACAACTTAATGAAGGCCTTCACTTTATCTACACATTAATTTGTTAAATAATGAAGCGTAAAGGATACATATGACCTACATTGGGGTCGACCAGATTAAAATATAGATAATTTTTGTAAAAAGTGTGACACAGTTCCACTTTTTTATTAAGATTTATGTTTAAATCGTAGCATTACCGTAATTTTACATTTCGTTAAACTCAAAAAATAGTTGAAATGTAATGAACAGAGGGGATGATTAATAATGAAAATTCATTATGGAAAAGCGTTAAGCTTAAGTTTGGTGCTGGGTTTAGCATCACAATTTTCTGCAGCAGCAGTACTTAAAGATACCCCAAATAAAACTGGGTCAGATAAGCAGACTTCGCTTATTGAAAAAGCTTTAGATCAACAGAAACGTAATCCTATTGTATTACCTTCTTCAGATGATGAGCTTAAAGTACTCAATACTATTCGCGTTACACCGACTCAAAATTTTCTTGCCGCACAACACGAACGTTTTTCACGTTTTGTTCAGGCAATCTTCCAGCCGCATGCTTCTTAAAATCTGAAACACCCCCTCTTCGTTTCAGTTTTAGCCCAGACTGACGTTAAATAAAACGTCAGAATACTGGGCTTTTTCGTTATAATAGTTTCAATTTTTATTTTGACCCATTACCTATGAAAGTTCGTACTCGTATTGCACCTTCTCCTACCGGTTTTCCTCATGTCGGCACTGCCTACATCGCTTTATTTAATATGTGTTTTGCGAAACAACATGGCGGAGAATTTATTCTAAGAATTGAAGATACAGACCAACTTCGCTCTACACCAGAGTCTGAAAAAATGATTTTGGATTCATTGCGTTGGTTAGGTTTAAACTGGTCTGAAGGTCCAGATGTAGGTGGTCCTCATGCACCGTATCGCCAATCTGAACGTATGGGAATTTATAAGCAATATGCGTTAGAACTTGTTGAAAAAGGCCATGCTTTTTATTGTTTCGCTACTGCTGAAGAACTAGACCAGATGCGTGCTGAACAACAAGCTCGCGGTGAAACACCAAAATATGACGGTCGTGGGTTAAAACTTTCTCAAGAAGAAGTGACTCGTCGCTTAGAAGTGGGCGAACCCCACGTCATCCGTATGAAAGTACCTGAAGAAGGTATTTGTAAATTTAATGACTTATTACGCGGGGAAGTTGAAATTCCTTGGGCACAAGTCGACATGCAGGTTCTTCTTAAAAATGATGGCTTACCGACTTATCATTTAGCGAATGTGGTTGATGACCATTTAATGGAAATCACTCATGTATTACGTGGTGAAGAATGGCTTCCATCTGCACCGAAGCATCAATTGCTTTACCAATATTTTGGTTGGGAAATGCCGACACTTTGTCACATGCCATTGTTACGTAACCCAGATAAATCAAAATTATCTAAACGTAAGAACCCGACATCAATTAACTACTACCGCGATATCGGCGTTTTACCAGAAGCCTTATTAAACTATTTAGGCCGTATGGGCTGGTCCATGCCAGATGAACGTGAAGTATTTACGCTGCAAGACATGATGGATAGCTTTGATATTCAACGTGTTTCACTAGGTGGCCCAATTTTTGATGTTGAAAAACTGAATTGGTTAAATGGTCAATGGATCAAAGGTTTAACACCTGGCCAATTATTAGACCGTTTATTAACATGGAAAAGTGATCGCAGCACTTTAGAAGATATTGCAGCTGCCATTCAACCGCGTATTAATTTACTTTCAGAAGCTGTGAATTGGGCTGGTTTCTATTTTAACCATATGCCACAAATTACTGCTGAAATGTTTGAAAGCAAAAAATTGACTCAAGAACAGGTTCGTCAAAGTCTTCAATTTGCAATTTGGCGTCTTGAAGGTCAGTTTACTTGGAATAACGACACTGTTAGCCAAACCCTCATGGATCTTGCGAACCAGATGGAGATTAAATTACGCGATTTCATGCCAGCGTTCTTTATCGCAATTGCAGGTTCAACGAGTTCAACACCTGTAATGCAGTCGATGGTCACCCTTGGACCTGATTTAACTTTCGCTCGTTTACGCCGTGCCTTAGAAGTTGTGGGTGGACCAAGCAAGAAAGAAGTTAAAAATTGGGAAAAACTCAATGAGAGCTTAAAATTGCCTAAAAATGAAGCAACTAGCGAAGCTTAATTCATTTTTTTGTTGACGTGTGAGCGCATCCCCCCTAATATTGCGCTCACACAAACTGGGGTCATAGCTCAGTTGGTAGAGCGCTACAATGGCATTGTAGAGGTCAGCGGTTCGATCCCGCTTGACTCCACCACGCTCCTTTGTGTTTGCCTCATCAAGTCCCTATCGTCTAGAGGCCTAGGACATCGCCCTTTCACGGCGGTAACCGGGGTT